>CALQKL020000063.1 GCA_943331145.2 Chitinophaga pinensis | reverse complement strand
CCCAGCAATTTCACCTGCTTCTTTTGTAGCCTGACGTTGAGCATCATTGAAATAAGCCGGAACGGTGATAACTGCTTCAGTTACTTCCTGACCTAAATAATCTTCAGCAGTTTTTTTCATTTTTTGCAAAACCATTGCACTGATTTCCTGAGGCGTGTACATTCTACCATCAATATCAATTCGAACAGTGTTGTTATCTCCTTTTACTACTTTATAACTCCAATGTGAACTTTCTTCAGCAACCTCGTTATACTGACGACCCATAAAACGCTTAACGCTGGAAATCGTGTTTTGAGGATTGGTAATGGCTTGTCTTTTTGCAGGATCTCCTACTTTACGCTCGCCACTTTTTAAAAACGCAACTACCGAAGGGGTTGTTCTTCTTCCTTCATCATTTGCAATTACTACTGGTTCATTTCCTTCCATAACCGACACGCAACTGTTCGTTGTTCCTAAGTCGATTCCAATTATCTTTCCCATAATTTTTTGATTTTAATTGTTCATCGAAACACTTTCAATCATTATGCCAACACTATTTTTATGAAATAATGTCAGTTAATTGATTGGGAATTTTGAAAATCTCTTTAAACGTATTTTTAATAACTATTAATTACTATTTTATTGATTTTTAATTATTTATAAATTTTTGTTTAATTTAAATACAAATAAAAAATCGATTGCATTATCTACATTTTAATTAAAATAGAGATCTAAAAATATACTGACAAAATTGAACAAAGTGGCAATATAGAATTCAATGTTGACTCAATTTACAGAAAGGTTGCTAAATCCATTGGGCAACAAAAACGCAAGTGGCATTATTCTGGTTGGCTACTATTTGAATTTCGGGTTTGTTATAATCAACCCCTTTTAGCAGTGCAGGGATTTTAATGCTTGAAAATTAAAAAATAGGTAATTATATTTTTAATTAAGTTTCTATATATCAATAAATTAAGAAGATTACTTAATTTTAAAAGTAAAATATTTTTGACTAAAATAACTTACAGCAATTACAACAAACGTAGTTAAGAGTTGGCTAATAAATGCATCCCATTGAAATTTTTCAACGAGACATTTCAGTAGAAAATAATTGAGCATTAGATTAAAAGCAAACGATAAAAAATACCTGAACAACTGGATACGGCCTTTTAAATTAGATGAGGTGAAAACAACGTATTTATTAAGTAAGAACCCAAGTGTAAAAGAGTATGAACTAGATACAAACAAAGCCAGGGTATACGGCTCGAATGAATAAAAAACAAGATTAACAATCATTCTGCTAAATACAAAGTGATAACAAACATACCATACCAATAGTCCAGACATTGTATTTATACCCCCACAGGTAGCATACCTATAGGTTTCAATAGGCATAAATCTTTTAAAAATGGGATAAAAGAAATCAAGAAATTGATTAATGTTATTTCTCATGAATCTATAATAACTTAACTATTTTTCATAAATGCCAGTACAATAAATTGGCTTTTTAGTCAAAAGAAACTGTTTTTCTATCGAATAACATATCTAAGTCCAATACCCCCAAATCCGCCCTTGAAGTTTTCATTATTTTGATCAAAATCAAGTGAAGGTTGCCAATCAAGAGAAAGATTAATAGGTGCATTCTTTATTTTCCAATCAATTCCAATAACTCCGTCAAATCCTAAATAATAACTTCCAGCGTATACTTTTGTTCCTTCATTAAACTGGATATGAGCACCAGGGCCAAAATACCAACAAAGCCCATCGATGCCTTCTATTTTATTTTCAATTTCAAACAACCCTACAGCCCTTACTCCTTTCCAATTATATAACAAGCCTTCAAATTTGTTCTTTGAATACATAGTTTGCTTTATTGAAATCGAACCTGGAAAAAACTTAATTCCTATAGCCGTATTGTAGCGTGCTCCGTTATAATATTTTCGTTGAGCAGAAGAACTTAATGATATAAAAATCAATACGATATATAAAAAAATGAATTTAAATTTCATATGTTTATTATTAATTTATTTTGGCCACATGTTACACCTTTAAAACTCATCCTCTGTTGGTAAAATGCTTTGTCTTTTGGTATTGCGTGGTTATTTTTTAATTTGCTATTGACTTTATTTTAATTTATGACTATTATTAACCGATAACTTAACTGCCATACAATTCTAACCTTTGCGCTTTCACTCTTTCATCTGCCAAATATTCATCGTAAGTCATTAATTTATCTATCATACCATTAGGTGTGATTTCAATAATCCGATTAGCCACTGATTGCATAAACTGATGATCATGGGTTGTTAGTAACACTACCCCAGGAAAAGTTGTCATACTATCATTGAATGCAATAATACTTTCCAAATCCAAATGGTTGGTTGGTTCATCCAAAATTAATACGTTTGGATTTTGTAACATCATTTTACTTAGCATACAACGAACCTTTTCACCCCCACTCAATACGTTGGTCTTCTTCATGATTTCATCTCCGCTAAACAACATTTTACCTAAAAAACCCCTTAAGAAGTCTTCATCTACATCTTTTACGGTTGATGGTACATATTGACGTAACCAATCCATCAGGTTATCGCTATTTCCTTCAAAAAACTCTTTATTATCATTTGGTAAGTATGCTGGAGTAATTGTTGTTCCCCATTCATATAATCCTGTATCAGCAGCTATTTTCCCATTGATTACTTCAAAAAAAGTAGTAAGCGCCAATGGATCGCGACTTAAAAACGCAATTTTTTGATTTTTTTGTATATCAAAATTCAGTTTTGAGAACAATGGTTTGCCATCTATCGACTTTGACAAGTTCTCTACTTTTAATATTTCATTTCCTACTTCACGGTCTTGCTTGAAAATAATACCTGGATATTTCCTGTTTGAAGGTTGAATATCTTCAATAACCAATTTTTCCAATGCTTTTTTACGACTTGTAGCTTGTTTACTTTTTGACGCATTGGCACTGAAACGGGCGATAAAGTCGAGTAAATCTTTCCTTTTATCTTCCATTTTTTTATTCTTGTCACTTTGTTGACGAGCTGCTAGCTGCGAGCTTTCGTACCAAAAAGAGTAATTACCCGTATAAACTTTTATTTTACTTCTATCCACATCGGCAACGTGAGTACAAACTGAATCTAAGAAATGTCGATCATGGCTTACGACCAAAACGATGTTTTGATAATCAGCCAAAAAGTTTTCTAACCATGCAATGGTTTCAACGTCGAGGTTATTCGTAGGCTCATCAAGCAATAAGATATCTGGATTCCCAAATAAAGCCTGAGCAAGCAAAACCCTTACTTTTAAATTCGCGCTGATGTCTTTCATTTGTTGAAAATGTAGGGAATCATCAACACCCAATTCGCTTAATAAAGTTGCTGCATCACTTTCTGCTGTGTATCCGCCCATTTCGCCGAATTCGTTTTCCAATTCACCAGCGCGCATACCATCTGCTTCACTAAAATCTTCTTTTGAATATATAGCATCACGCTCATGCATGATTTTCCACAATTTGCTATGTCCCATAAGTACGGTATTTAAAACCGTAAACTCATCAAATGCAAACTGATTTTGATTTAACACAGCCATACGTTCGCCGGGTGTAATATCAATTGTGCCTTTATTGGGTTCAATTTCACCACTTATGATTTTCATAAAGGTTGATTTTCCAGCACCGTTTGCTCCGATAATACCGTAGCAATTTCCTTTGGTAAAATTTATATTTACCTCATCGAACAGAATCCGCTTGCCATATGCAAGGGTTATATTATTTGCACTTATCATAAAATTTAAAAAGTGCGCAAAGATAAGATGTTATTCCATAATTTTTTATTATTAATTAGATTTGAAAGTTAGAATTTTGCGACACTAATTTTAAAGACATTTTAAACGACCCAGCAATATAATGAGTGACGCATCAGAGATATTATTTCAAGAATCGGAAGAACTTTACGAACAGCATTCCATCATCATTGACAAAGGACAGGAACCACTTCGTATTGATAAATTTTTAATGGCAAGGATAGAAGGTGCTACCAGAAATAAAATCCAACAATCCATTGAAAACGAGCATGTACTCGTAAACGACAAGCCCGTAAAAAACAATTATAAAGTTAAAGGAGGCGATAAAGTTGTTGTATATGACACAGAAAGTCAAGAATCATCCGAGATTATACCACAGGATATCCCATTAAATATTGTTTATGAAGATGAAGATTTGTTCATTTTAAATAAAGCCGTTGGCATGGTTGCTCATCCTGGAAGTGGAAACCCCGATCAAACTTTATTGAATGCGGCTTTGTTTCATATGCAAAAACAGCAACCTGATTTAAATGACAAAACATTGCCTCGTTATGGTTTGGTGCACAGAATAGACAAAAACACAAGTGGATTGATGGTGATGGCAAAAACGTCTAAATCAATGACCGAACTTGCAAAACAGTTTTTCAACCATACTGTTCATAGAAGATATGTGGCATTGGTTTGGGGTAATTTTGAAGAAGATGAAGGTACGATTGTGGCGCATGTGGGCAGACATCAACGTTTTAGAAAATTGTTTACAGCTTACCCAGATGGTGATTACGGAAAAGATGCGATAACCCATTACAAAGTGCTTGAGCGATTCAACTATGTTACTTTGGTGGAATGTAGGCTTGAGACTGGTCGTACACATCAGATTCGCGTGCACATGCAATACATAGGACACCCTTTGTTCAACGATGATTTTTATGGTGGAGATAGAATTGTAAAAGGGACCGTATATACCAAATACAAACAATTTGTTGATAATTGTTTTAAAATTTGCAACAGACAAGCGCTGCATGCAAAAGAACTAGGTTTTGTACATCCTACAACACAATCACAAATCATTTTCGACAGTGAGCTACCAAATGACATGCAGGAATTGATTGAAAAATGGCGGAAATATAGTCAGTTTAAAAACGAAGAATAAGCTGATAAGATATTTTCTTTTTTTGCGAATAGCCGTTTAATGCTATGATAAAAGCTATTTACCAAAAACTTTTTTAAGCAAATCTGTAACTTGTGCAGCGGGGTCTTTTCTGATTTTTTGTTCTTCTTCTCCTATTGAAAAGAACAATCCGTCAATGGTTTTTTCTGTAACAAAACCTGCAAGATCAGGATTGATTTTTTTAATGGAAAACCGATTGTATTCTTTGAAAACATCATTCCAATATTTAGTAGCATTTCCTTTTTTGAGTGCTATTTCTACTATTGGTCTAATTTTTTGCGTGAGCTGAGTTGTCGTTGATGATTTCAAATAACGCGTTGCTGCAATACTATCCCCTTTTAATATTTTCATGCCGTCGTTGATGGTCATGTTTTTGATGGCTTCAAAAAAAACATCTTTTACATCTGTAGTCGCAGATTCTGCAGCGCGGTTCATGGCTAAAATGGCATCATCTACAAATTTTCCCGCTCCAACTTTTCGAAGCGTAGATTCTACTTTTATCGCTTCCGGCGGCATCAAAATTTTAATTGCTGCATTTTTAAAAAAACCATCCACAATACTTAATTTTTTCACACTACTATCAGTGCCAATGGAAAGTGCTTCTTTAAGCCCTTTTATCACTTCATCCAAATTAGGTTGATTTCCTTTTCCAATTGTTTCGGTTGTTTTTTTTACTACCGATTGAATTGTATTTGACGTTTTACCAATCTTTAATTTTTGAGCAAGGACAACATTAATAGAAATAGAAAATATTAGAATTAAAAACAACTTTAGCATGTGAATAATTTTCAACGAAGTTAGGCTGAAGAAAGTTAGCATATTTGTAAAAAAAAATGGAAATGGTCAATTATAAAAATCACTATTGCTTAATTAACTTAATAATTTTTCTATCTTTTCCAGAAATGATTGATACAAAATAAACACCTGATGTTAAGTGGCTGATGTTTATTTTTTCTGTAGAGATAAGGTTTGATTTTGAGAATTGTAAAACGCCTGTAGCACTGTATATTTTTAATGCTTGCCCTTTTAAATCAAATCCATTTAATCCCTCAACGTTTAATTCGTTAGTTGCTGGGTTGGGATAAATTTTAAAACTTGGCGCTATTGTTTTTACAGCACTAATAGTATCGTCAGGCAAAGGAGCCGCAGTAGACATTGAGCTATCACAAGCAAATGAATTCATGAAAGAATTTCTTGGACCATTAATCGCGAATTGTCCGCGCATTTTTGTTTTTTGTCCGTGCGTAAACATATTCATGCACGCATCGTTTGTATAGTCCATAAAGTTCATGAACATATCGCCATTTGCATCTGCAGAGCAACTGCTAAGCGTAGGAAAACTTGGGCAATTGTTGTTGTAACCAGATTGTTGAGGTGTATCATTAATGCCGTCATTCCCACATTCATTGTCACCCCAAATATGACGCAATCCTAACCAATGTGCAATTTCATGTGTTGCCGTTCTGCCTTTGTTGAAATTTGGCATTAATGTTCCGATTCTACCAAAAGCATTATATTGAATAACAATGCCATCTCTATCCGCTTGTCCGCCTGGTTGTGAAGCATAACCAATGGCATTACTTCCCATGTTACAAATCCAAATATTTAAATATTTTTTCGAGTTCCATGCGTTATCCCCTCCAGCAGCATTGTATTTCATGCCATCATTTAGATCAAAAACTCTTGTTGATGTATATTTTCTAATAATTCCTTTTGCAGCGTATCCTTCAGGATTAATTTGAGCAAGACAAAACATGATTCTTGAATCAGCAGCATGGACTTTAAACGCTTCGGGTGTATTAGCCGCATCAACATTCATTCTTCTAAAATCTTCATTAAGCACGTCGATCTGAGAGCGAATTTGAGCATCGCTGATGTTTTGAGCATTGTTGTTATATAAGACGTGTACAACAACAGGAATCGTTAAGATTTCATCTTCAATGGTATCTCTATTGTAAGAGGAATTGATTTGTTGAGTAACAATTTCATTTTCAAAACGAGCCGCATACAAAGCTGTTCCACAATTTCTTTGAGCAAAAGTAAAAACGGTAGTTACTAAAAATGTAAATAAAAAAATAAATCTCATTAATGTTTATTGTAAAATGATTAAAAGAAAATCATTTTTCAATATGATACGGGAATCGGCTTTAAAGAAGGATTTGAATTTAAAAATCAGTTGGCTCAAAAGAAGATGATTGGAGTTTGAGTAACATTTAAGTTTTGGAAGAAAAATAAATATTATCTCAACGGATAACATAAAAGTAAATCGTTAAAATTTAAAATGCAAGTCTTTTTGAAAGTATTTTTTAAAAAGGATAAAAAACTAAACTTACTTTTGTTTTTCAATAAAATTAAAATCCTTTAATAATCAAAAACATCACCTAACAAATGAGATTATTTTATTTTTTTACTATACTTACCTTAATGTCTTCTTGTAATGGCAATGAAACGCCTGAACACGATTCATCTATTGAAACACCTCATGTTAGCATAAATGAGCCCCAAACAATTACTTATCAAGTTGTTAATCAGTTTCCGCACGATACATCTGCTTATACTCAAGGTTTAGAAATACACAATGGGCAACTGTATGAAAGTACGGGTGATTACGAAAATTCATCTTTACGAATAACTGATGCAAAATCTGGAAAAGTGGAAAAGAAACACATGATGGGATCATCCGAGTTATTTGGCGAAGGAATTACCATCTTTAAAAATAAAATTTATCAACTTACTTGGGAAAGCAACATCGCTTATGTGTATGACATCAAAAATATTGAAAAGCCAATCAACACCTTTAAATGGCCTTTCGAAGGATGGGGAATCACACATGACACTGCTGGATTAATCATAAGTGATGGAACGGCAAATTTATATTTTGTAGACCCCAATACATTTAAAGTAAAAAGTTCAATAGCCGTTAAAGATAATCATGGACCAGTTGAATATTTAAACGAATTAGAGTATGTAAATGGATATGTATACGCAAATGTTTATCAAAGCAATAACATTATAAAAATAAATCCAGAAACAGGTATTGTTGAAGGGATGGTGACGTTTAATGGACTAATGGAACAATCTGATTACATTCCAAATAGAACCGATGTATTGAATGGAATTGCTTACGACTCAATAAGTAAAACCTTTTTAATTACTGGTAAACGTTGGCCAAAAATGTTTGAAATAAAATTGAATTAGATTTTAGCATTTACTTTTCTAATACTTTTTAAGTAAACCAACTATATTGTTGGCTTCCATCTTGCTCATAATATTTTTTCGATGCGTTTTTACGGTAAACTCGCTAATAAATAATTTTTGAGAAATTTGTTTATTTGTAAAACCTTCCTTCAAATACGCCAATATTTCCAATTCCCTTGTGCTCAATTTCAACTTTTTAGCAAATACATCTTTTGTGTGATGGCTATTGGATTCGATATTCGGGTCCATGTATTTTTGATTTGAGGATAACTTGTTAAGCGCATTAATCAAAATCTCAGTGCCTGAATTTTTCAATACATAGCCATCGATATTTTTTTGAACTTCAGTGATATTTATATCCGTTGGCAGGTACATACTCAACACCAATATTTTAATTATTGGCAAAGCCCTTTTAATTTCAGGAATAAGTTCGCAACTATTGTACCCCGAAAGGTTGATATCTAAAATAAGGATATTGGGCTTAAGCGATTTTATTTGGGGGATGATTTCTAAGGGAGATTCTGTAATGCCAATAATTTTAAACTGACTATATACTTCTAATACATTAGTCACCCCTTTTGCATAAAATGGATGATCTTCGGCAATAAAGATTTTAATCGGCTGATTCATTATTTTTAATTTTTCATCAGTTTAATAAGTCCTAATAATAAGTCAATAATAAATCGACTCTCTTCCTTTCCCAAGTTTTATCAAATTTATACTTTTGGATTAATTTCAATAGAAATCGTACAGCCTTTATTGGGCGATGAATGTATTGCAATGTTACCTTTTGCTAAATTGATCATTTTTTTTATCTGCAAAAATCCTAACCCATCTTTAATTTCATTTTCAACAAATCCGATTCCATTGTCTTCTACAAATAGTGAAATAATGTCCTTTTCTAGAATTATCTGAACGATGCCTTCTGTAGCTTGGGCATGTTTAATGATGTTTTGTATTAATTCTTGTAAGATATTATAAATCATCAATTCGTATTGAAAAGACAGCGTATTCATCGAACCTAATGATTCAAATTGTAACTGTACTTTATTGGCATTATTAACTGATTTCACTAAATCATAAATACTTTTTATGATCCCGTTTTTTTGTAAAAGTAATGGCGACAAATGATGCGAAAACAACCTTATTTCATCAGCGACTTTACTAACTTCTAAAGTTAATGCTTGCAGTTTTAAATTCCTGTCTGTTTTATTTTCTACATCGCAAATCTGTTCCATGTTTAATCTTATCGCAGATATTCTGGCACCTACAGAGTCATGAAGAATATTACTTAACCGTTGCAATTCTTGTTCATTGTATTTTATTATCGAAGTGAACATCTGTTGTTGCATTTCACCTTTTTCATTTGCCAAAAACTCCGCTTCTTTTCTGTACATATTGAATCGGTAAGCAATAGCAAAGGTCATTAAAACAATTTCAGCACTCAACCCAAAATTGATAACATTATCTGTAAAAATATTGTCCCCAAAAATTCTTCTTTCATGCAGTATAAAAATAGCAACCATTAAAACAAAAAAGCCCATAGATGCTGTAGTGAAATTTGCGAACTGAATTTTCTTTATTGAAAAAAACACAGACTCAAGCAATAATACAAGAATAATAAATGGAGAAATGAACCCATAAAATCCTATCCAAAATTGTTGACTTTTAAAATCGCCTGAAATAGAGTAATACATTCCAAATACAAAACTCAAAGAAAACAATGTTAGTAGAAAATTATTTAATAAAATCAAAGCGGGTTTAT
>CALQKL020000062.1 GCA_943331145.2 Chitinophaga pinensis | reverse complement strand
GCTACAGTAAATTTTGACTAATAATTTATAATACTATTCTTAAAAAAGCCGAATTGTAATGATTCGGCTTTTTTATTTTGGATTATTTTTGTGGAATTGTTTTCAACTTGAAGTTTAATTTAATAACTTGTTGCCATTATGATTTATAGAAGTAAAGCGCCGTTAAGAATTGGATTGGCTGGTGGCGGAACGGATGTTAGTCCGTACAGCGATTTATATGGTGGAGCTATTTTAAACACCACTATTTCTTTATCTGCTTATGCAAGCATTGAGATAATAGATGAGCCTAAAATAATTGTAGAAGCATTAGATAGAAAAGAAAAGCAAACACTTGAGTTGAGAAACGAGCTACCCATTGATGGTACATTGGATTTACTAAAAGGGGTTTATAATCGCATTGCTAGAGATTTCCCATTTTCATTAAAAGGCATGCGTATTTCCACTTTTGTAGATGCGCCAGCTGGCTCTGGTTTGGGCACCTCTTCTACCCTTGTTGTAGCCATTTTAGGTGCTTTTGTAGAAATGTTAAAACTGCCTTTGGGCGATTACGATATTGCACATTTGGCTTATCAAATTGAACGTAATGATTTGAAGTTAGCTGGAGGCAAACAAGACCAATATGCTGCAACCTTTGGTGGCGTGAACTTTATGGAGTTTTATGAGCAAGATAAGGTAATTGTAAACCCACTACGCATCAGACCTGAATACATGAATGAGTTGGAAAACAATCTGGTATTGTATTTCACAGCTACTTCAAGAGAAAGTGCAAAAATTATTAATGAGCAGGTGAAAAATGTAAATAACAAAAATGAAAAAAGCATTGAAGCCATGCATCAATTAAAAGAGCAAGCTAAAATGATGAAAGAGGCCTTATTAAAAGGAAAACTTTCACAATTTGGCGAAATTCTTGATTTTGGATTTCAACAAAAAAGGAAAATGGCTGATAATATCAGCAACAGCTCAATCGAAGAAATTTATGATGCAGCTAAACTTGCAGGTGCTACTGGTGGGAAAATTAGTGGTGCAGGTGGTGGTGGATTCATGATTTTTTATTGCCCTGGGAATCATAGATATGCTGTAATAGAAAGCCTTTTAAAATTTGGCGGCGAAATCAAAAACTATTCTTTCACAAATGATGGGTTAAAAACCTGGACTGTTTAATCGTATAAAAACTAAAAAATGAATAATAAAATTAAAAACATCATACAATCTTCAATTGATGTAAAAGCAAATATTTTAAGCAATGATTCAATGATTGAAATTGTTGCTGCATGTTCGGATAAAATTGTTGATGCTTTTAAAAATGGCAACAAAGTGTTGTTTTGTGGAAACGGCGGTAGTGCCGCTGATGCACAACATTTAGCAGCCGAATTTAGTGGCCGTTTTTATACCGATAGAGATGCATTACCTGCAGAAGCTTTGCATGTAAACACTTCTTATTTAACAGCTGTTGCTAACGATTACAGCTACGATGTTGTTTACTCAAGAATAATTAAAGGCATTGGAAAACCTGGCGATATACTAGTAGGATTAAGCACTTCAGGCAATAGTACTAACATCGTTAAAGCTTTTGAAATGGCTAAAGAAAAAGGAATGATAACCGTTGGCTTAACTGGCGAAACTGGTGGAAAAATGAAAGAGCTTAGTGATTATTTACTTAACGTTCCATCAACAGATACACCACGAATTCAAGAAAGCCATATTTTACTTGGGCACATCATTTGTCAATTGGTTGAAGAAAGTTATTTCAATACTGTAGGTTAATCTTATGCAAACAATCAATCAAACTGAGTGTATTATTTTAGCTGGAGGATTAGGTACTCGATTAAGATCAGCCGTTCCTGATTTACCCAAATGCATGGCACCTGTTGCAGGCAAACCTTTTTTGGCATTTCTACTTGATTATTTGTTGGCACAACAAGTAACTAAATTTATTTTTTCTTTAGGTTATATGCATGAGGTCATTGAAGATTTTATTAAAAACAATTACCCGCAAATTCAATATCAAATTGCGTTAGAAAGCGAGCCATTAGGTACAGGCGGTGCCATTCGATTGGCTTGCGATTCTGCTACTGAAGAAAATGTAATTATTCTAAATGGCGATACCATGTTTAATGTGGACATTCAAGCATTGCTTCATTTGCACATTAAAAGTAAATCAGATTGCACTTTATCATTGAAAACCATGCATCATTTTGATAGATATGGTGTAGTGGAAACAGACCTTAATAATAATATTACCAGTTTCAAAGAAAAAAAACAATACGAAACTGGAAATATAAATGGTGGCGTATATGCACTAAATGTTGCTTCTTTTAAATCTATCTCTTTCCCAACCATTTTTTCTTTTGAAAAAGATTATCTAGAAAAATATTTCAACGAATTAAAAATGACAGGATGCTTATTTGATGGCTATTTCATCGACATTGGCATTCCAGAAGATTTTGAAAAAGCTGGGCGAGAACTCGGAAACAAATAAATCATTTATACACAAACAATTGCTTTCTTAATAAAATAATGCTTACACAATTACAAAACATTGATAAAACCTGGACCCTTTTTTTAGATAGAGATGGTGTTATCAATCATGAAAAGTATAAGGATTATATTCATACTTGGGATGAATTTGTTTTTTTAGATGGTGTACTCGATGCAATAAAATCTTTTTCTCCAGTATTTTCTAGAATCATTGTTGTAACCAATCAAAAAGGTGTTGGTAAAGGAATGACAAAAATCGAAGACCTTACTATTATTCACGACAACATGAAAATGGCCATTGAAAATGCAGGTGGAAAAATAGATGCGATTTATTTCTGTCCTGATTTAGATGAAAACAGTCCATATAGGAAACCAAATCCAGGTATGGGTTTAAAAGCAAAAGCCGACTTCCCAAATATCGATTTCAAAAAATCAATTATGGTTGGCAATACTTTGAGCGATATGGAATTTGGTCGAAACATAGGTGCCATAACGGTTTTCCTCCCAACTACAAAACCAGAAGTACCAGTAGATGACCATAGAATTGATATTTATTCATCAACCTTAATTGAATTTTCAAATCAATTGATTCAACAACTTAATCGTTAAAATTCGTTTTCTATATTTTTATCTATTCCTCGATTAATAATAGTTTCTTATTTTTAATGAATGAAGAAGACGCTATTTATTTTGCTGATTGTATTTAATATTTCTAATGTTAATGCCCAGCAAATATCCAATTTAAATTTAGATTTGCTTAAATCAGGAGAGCAAGAATTAACTCCACATGCAGTAGAAATCATTCAGGGTACAGAAGCAAATAATCGAATAATTTCTGACAGCATTTTCGTAAAAAATTGGGTTAAATTATTAAAAACAAAAAAATCTTTCTACTACCCTTTTGATTCATTAATTACCATTTCTAGAATATACGCACCTGATAGCAGTTTTAGGATATTTACTTGGCAATTGGTGATTGACGAAAATAATGTTCGTCAACATGGTGCCATACAAATGAATACTGCAGACGGATCGTTGAAATTATTCCCTTTAATCGACAGATCGGATGTTATCGAAAATATAGCAGACACCATTACATCAAACCTAGCATGGGTAGGCGCTATCTATTATAAATTGATTGAAAAAGTTTATAAAAAAGAAAAATATTATACCCTGATTGGTTATGATGAAAACAACATACGTAGCACTAAAAAAATCATTGAAGTATTGCATTTCAAAGATGGTTCACCAATTTTTGGAGGTGGCTATTTCTTAATTCCAAATGATGAAATAAAACCACATTATCCTGCCCGTTATATCATGGAATACAAAAAAGATGCGAGTCCAAAATTAAATTTTGATGTTGAAATGAACATGATTGTAATGGAACATATGATTTCTGAAAGCAATGAACCTGCAAAAGCTTGGACGATGATTGGAGATGGGGATTATGATGGTTTAAAATGGAAAGGTGGTAGATGGGTTTTAGTACCAAAAATATTTGACCAAATAATCCCGGAAGGAAAAGCCCCTACACCAATGCCCATAAGAGATGCTAAAGGAACTATTGACGACACCAAGTTGAAACAAACAAATCCTCAATAAATGTTAAGAACTTCTTCTTGTTTCTCCATATTCATCCTCAGGATAATGACGATATTTAAACAATAATGGGAAAAATATCAATAGAACTACTGCATATCCGGCAAAACTAAACCAAATAGAAGTCCAATCTTTAATGCCATTTTCTGTCCAATAATCTACTACCCAACCGCTACCAATACCTCCAATAATTGCGCCCAATCCATTGGTAACCATCATGAATAAACCTTGTGCGCTAGATCTAATTGCAGAAGGCGTTTCTCTTTCAACAAAAAGCGAACCTGAAATGTTGAAAAAGTCGAAAGCCATTCCGTACACAATCATGGATAAAATTAAGAATATAAGACCACCATTGGGATCAGGGTCGCCAATGCCAAAAAATCCAAAGCGAAGTATCCAAGCAAAAATGCTAATCACCATTACGATTTTAATGCCAAATTTTTTCAAGAAAAAAGGAATGGTTAATATGAAAAGCGTTTCTGAAATTTGAGATAGGGAAAGCATCACCAAATCATGTTTTACTACAAAAGAGTTTTCAAAACCTTTATTTCCAAAATCGCTTAAGAAACTACCGCCAAATGTATTGGTAATTTGTAAAGCTGCACCCAATAGCATTGAAAATATAAAAAACACAACCATACGCTCTTGTTTCAAAAGCACTAAAGCGTCTAAACCCATTTTAGACATAAATGTGTTTTTAGACTCTGTTTTTACTGGTTTGCAAGGGGGAAGATTTAAACTGTATAATCCCATTGCAATTGCAGAAGCTGCTGCTAGATAATATTGATAATTTGATTTTGAAAAACCCGTTAAATCAACAAGCCACATGGCTACTATAAAACCTATGGTTCCAAAAACACGAATAGGTGGAAATGTTTTTTGAACATCTAAACCCGCTTGGGATAGTAATTTATACGAAACGGCATTATTTAAAGAAATGGTTGGCATATAAGCCATTGAATTAAGCAGCATCACCCAAAACATGATAACCGGATCTTTGATAAATGAAACTATGATTAAACAAACGGCACCCACTAAATGACAAATACCCAATAATTTTTCAGCATTTACCCATTTATCAGCAACAATACCCAAAATTGCAGGCATAATTAAAGATGCAATGCCTAAAGTTGAAAAAACACTACCGATTTCAATGCCCGTAAATTTTAATGAAAATAAATAACCCCCTGTTGATATTAACCATGACCCCCAAATGAAAAATTGTAGAAAACTTAATACGGTTAATCTTTGTTTAATGTTCATGGATGATTGGTTTTTTTCTTTTAAACTTGATTAGCAAGATAATATTTTTTTGTTAAAAATTTAATATCATTAAAAAAAATCTAAGCATTAATTCATTTTAAAATTAAGTTTCCATTTTTATCCTTGTATTTTTGTCAAAAATCGGATATGATAAATAGTGCGTTTTACAATAATGTATTTATAGAAAATAGTGAGCTAAGCCAGATTGCAGAAAAAGTAGTTAAAAATGAAAGAATTACCGATGCAGATTGCTTACAACTTTTTGAACATGGATCTTTAGCTTTTGTAGGTGCACTTGCCAATCATGTTCGCGAGCAAAAACACGGCGACATTACTTATTTCAACCGAAATTTTCATATTGAGCCAACCAACGTTTGCGTTTTCAGTTGTGCATTCTGCTCCTACTCAAGATTGTACGCACATAAAGAAGAAGGTTGGGAATTAAGTATAGATCAGATGTTGGACATCGTAAAAAGCTACGATGGAAAACCTGTTACAGAAGTACATATCGTAGGTGGCGTTCACCCGAAAATGAATATGGCTTATTTTATAGAATTGATTTCTAAAATAAAAAACCATCGTCCTGATTTACACATCAAAGCTTTTACAGCAGTGGAATTGGATTACATGTTCAGAAAAGCAAAACTGACCACAAGAGAAGGGCTTGAACAATTGAAAACTGCTGGATTGCAATCATTACCTGGTGGCGGAGCAGAATTGTTTCATCCTGATATCAGAAAAGTTATTGCAGGTGATAAAGTATCTGGCGAAGGTTGGCTTGAAATTCATGAAACTGCACACCAATTGGGTATGCATAGCAACGCAACCATGTTATACGGACATATGGAGACATACGAACATCGTATAGACCACATGCGTAAACTCAGAGATTTGCAAGACAAAACAAATGGTTTCAATACGTTCATTCCGTTGAAGTTTAGAAATGCAAACAACGACATGAGCCATATCCCTGAATCGAGCACCAACGAAGATTTGAGACTATACGCCATTTCAAGAATCTATTTGGATAATTTCCCGCACATTAAAGCATATTGGCCAATGTTGGGCAGACAAAACGCACAACTTACTTTATCTTTTGGGGTAAATGATATTGACGGAACCATTGATGATTCTACCAAAATATATTCTATGGCAGGAAGTGAAGAACAAACACCAACTATGACCACGGAAGAATTGGTAACCTTAATAAAACAAGCCAATAGAAAGGCTGTTGAAAGAGATACACTTTATCAAGTAATAAATGAATTTTAATCTATACTATTATGTCAACATGTGAATTTAAAGTGCCGTTCAAAGGTTCGGCGGAAGAAATAATGAACAAAGCGAAAGATGCGGTAGAATCGCAAGGCGGTACATTTAATGGCGACTTGGTTTCTGGCGATTTCAATGTGAGCTTATTGTCCAACAATGTTTCTGGAAAGTATTTGGTGGAGGGAAATGAAATGACCTTAACCATTTTTGAAAAACCAATGTTTATCCCTTGTAATGCTATTGAATCTTTTTTGATTAAGAAATTATCTTAAACCCTAAGATTCATCAACAACGGGTTTGTCCATTACCACAATTAAATCTGAGATAGCAACAAGTATGGATACTACTCCAACTTGGAGTAACGCTTTTTTTCCGCGTATTTCTTTTACAACACCTACTTGCTTGTTTTGTTTCATTTTTACTTTGTGTCCAACTTTTACCTGAGCATCGGTTTCTAAAAATTTCTCGTTTATTTTTTTCTGTTGCTTTTCTGCTTGATACTTTTCTTTTTGCCCAGTCAAAGTGGTATGAATCATTTTTATAACTGAATCTTTATTTTCTGATTTGCGCCATTCAATAATAAGCGACTTTAATTTGCGCTCCATATCTTTTAAATAAATCAGTTTGTCTTCGGCTATTTTATTGGAGAGTTTTAATTTTTCTACTTCTTGTTGATGCTTTTCCTTTTTGATTAAAAGCTCCATTTCTTTTTTCAACTTTTCGTTTTCCGAAAGCAATTGTTTGAGTTGCTTCTTTTCTTTTTCAATGGCCTGCATATCTTGCTCTGTAGAATTCAATAATTTATCCAATTGAAAATGATTTTCATTAACGAGCTTTCTTGCTTTTTCAATTAAATGTTTACTGAGTCCAATTCTTTCTGCTATTGAAAATGTGTAAGAACTTCCTGGAGAGCCAACTTTTAATTGGTACATTGGCAAAAGGTTTTTCTCGTCGAATTGCATGGCGCCATTAAACACACCCGCCACTTTATTTGCCATTACTTTTAAATTAAGGTAATGCGTAGTAACAATTCCCATTGCATGTTTTTTAGCCAACTCTTCCATAATCACTTCTGCAAAAGCACCGCCCAAATTTGGGTCGCTCCCACTTCCCAACTCGTCAATAAAAAACATTGTTTTACCATTGGCATTTTCCATGAAATGCTTCATGTGGGTGAGATGCGCTGAATAGGTACTTAATTCAAACTCGATGCTTTGCGTATCACCAATATGAATCATCATTTGTTTAAAAATACCCATTTCGCTATCAGGACTAACGGGCACCAATAAGCCAGATTGAAACATAATTTGTAATAAGCCAACAGTTTTTAATGTAACCGTTTTACCTCCTGCATTTGGTCCACTGATTACTAAAATCCTGTGGTTTTCATCAAGGGTAAGGTTTACAGGAATCGTGGGCTTTTCTAAACGCTTGTTGTATAAATACAGTAATGGGTGATATGCCAGAAATAATTTCGAAATGGCATTATCTTGAATCAGTGGCAATTGTCCGCCAATTTCTTGGGCAAATTTTGCTTTTGCTCTAACAAATTCAAACTCTCCTGCAATTTGAAAATATGAAGATAATAATGGCGCATATGCAGATAAATGCTCGGTTAATTTTCGAAGAATTCGATTGACTTCTTTTGCCTCTTCATTTTCTAAAGAAAAGATATCATTGTTTAAACCCGTGGTTTCTTCAGGTTCAATAAAACTTGTACGTCGGCTATCACTTTCTGAATGAAGGATTCCTTTAATCATTCTTTTTTGTTCGGCAAATACCGCCAAAACACGACGACCATTCATAAAACTCTCTTCAATATCAGCCAAATAACCCAGCTTATTTAACTTACTCACAATTCGATCAAAAACCCTACGCAGTTCATTTCGTTTGCGGTATAAATTCATGCGGATAGAAGCGAGTTCTTGACTTGCGTTGTCTTTAACCATTCCAATTTCATCCAACACTTCATCAATCATTAAACGGATTTGTTTTTCAAAATAAGAGCCGGCAATAATTTTAGATAAATACGGATTTTGTTCGCGTCTTTCTACATCAAACCAACGGAAAATTTGTGCTGTATTATCTGATAATTTCCTAATCCATAAAAATTGTTCGCCAGTAAGCATGGCACCAGGAATCGATAAAAGTTTAAGTTCTTTATTAATGTTATGATTAAAATCGTTGGGAAAATAAACACCACTATCTAAAATAATTTTAAACTCATTGGTTTGAAATAAATCTTGTTCAATGAAATCTTTTTTAGTGTGAATGCGAAGTTGTTGAATTCGATTTTTTGCATAATCATTTCTAGAATGGGCAATGATTAAGTCTTTTATCTTATCAAATTCAAGCTGGTGAAGGGTATTTTCCGGGAAAAATTTCATTGGACAGAATTAAATCAAAAGTAAAAATTGTTGATTCCCTATTTTTTACTTTTTAATTTTTTATTTTTTATTTTTTATTTTTTATTTTTTGACTTTCTTTTTTTACTTTTTAATTTGAAAACAATTTCAATTCAATTATGTTTGATTATTACAACTAATTTTATAAAAATTACTAATAATGGAAGGCAAGTTAATAAATTCAAGAGATACAATAGAAGTTGCAACATTTGGAAACGGATGTTTTTGGTGTACAGAAGCGGTATTCAGTAAATTAAATGGGGTTATTAGTGTAGAAAGTGGATATAGTGGTGGAGAAATGATAAACCCTGATTATAAATCGGTTTGTTCTGGCACAACAGGCCATGCCGAATGTTTACAAATCAAATTCAATCCCAATATCAACAGATTTACAGATTTATTGGAAGTATTTTGGAAAACGCACGATCCAACTACATTAAACAGACAAGGCGGAGATGTGGGCACACAATACAGAAGTGTGATTTTTTATCATAATGACATTCAAAAACAAGAAGCAGAAACATACAAATTCCAATTGGATCAATCGGGCATATACAATAACCCTATTGTAACTGAAATTTCTCCTGCAACAATATTTTATCCAGCTGAAAATTATCATCAAGATTATTTTGAAAACAATGGGTCAAATCCTTACTGTCAATTGGTGGTTCGCCCTAAAGTTGAAAAATTTAAAAAGTCTTTTGAGCATTTAATTAAAAAATAAAAGCTGAAATACTTGCATTTTAAAAATTCGGTTATTATTTTTATCCCATAATATGTTAATCACTCCATTACCTCTGAATTTCTTCAGCAATTTCAAATTGTTTGCTTAATTTTACGCATATTTTTCAATTATCCTGTTGAACGATTGTTTTTATTCCTTCCATCCCTTGAGCCATTTTCATTACCGTTAAAATTAGAAAATGCTTATACAGCTTACAAGAAAAAATGCAACTTTATTAATGTTGATGGCATTCTTTTGCGCAAATGGAATTGCTCAAAACCCCATTAGAAATTTTGGCCAAATGTAT
>CALQKL020000061.1 GCA_943331145.2 Chitinophaga pinensis | reverse complement strand
GGGAATCTATTGTGTTTGACCCTTTGACAAAGGAATGGAAATCAGACGGACAATAACACGACCGCATGACACGGGTTTTACTTCAGGCGGGCTGAATTGCAAACTTGGAGCATTGTGGTTATATTCAAGTTCAGTTGTTTTTGACAGGTTTGTTCTCCGAAACCCGCCCAAACGCAAAGCTCGAAAACGATTACTTAACGTTCCAACAATAAACAATAAACAATGTATTTTCATGAAAATCGACATCCACACACATATTATGCCCGACAAAATGCCCAATTGGGTGGAGAAGTTTGGCTATGGCGAATTTATACATCTCGAACATCGCAATTGCAAAGCTTGTATGATGAAGGGCGATAAATTGTTTAGAGAGGTGGAGGACAATTGTTTTGAAGCGAATGTTCGTTTACAAGAAATGAAAGATACTAACGTTGATATACAAGTGCTTTCAACGATTCCTGTTTTGTTTAATTATTGGGCGAAGCCAAAAGACGGATTGGAAACTTCTCGTTTTTTTAATGATCATATTTGCGAAATGGTTTTAAAAAATCCGAATCATTTTATTGGAATAGGAACGGTGCCATTGCAAGATGTAGATTTTGCCATTAAAGAAATGGAGCGATGTGTGCAAGAATTGAAAATGCCTGGTTTAGAAATTGGCAGTAATATCAATGGAAAAAATTTGGGGGATGAAATATTCTTTCCATTTTATAAAAGAGCGGAAGAATTGGGATGTGCTTTATTTATACATCCATGGGAAATGATGGGGGAGCAGCAAATGCAAAAATATTGGTTGCCATGGCTTGTAGGAATGCCTGCTGAAACCTCGAGGGCAATTTGTTCGATGATATTTGGTGGCGTAATTGAAAAGTTTCCCAAGCTTAGATTGGCTTTTGCCCATGGGGGTGGTTCGTTTCCTTTAACCATTGGAAGAATTGAGCATGGTTTTAATGTGCGTCCCGATTTAGTTGCGATAGATAACCCAATTAATCCCAGAAATTATATTGGTAAATTTTGGATTGATAGTTTGGTACATGATGAAAAAGCCATGTCGTTTTTGCTTGATGTTATGGGTGAAGATTTTATTTGTATGGGCAGCGATTATCCTTTTCCGCTAGGTGAGCATAATCCTGGCGCATTAATTGAAAGCATGAAATTGAGTAAGGAATTAAAGGAGAAATTGTTGTTTAAAAATGCGATGGATTGGTTGGGGAAGGTGTTTTAAATAAGAAATAAGAAATGAAAAATAAGGAATAAGGAAGTGGAATTAGATTCCACTTTTAGGTTTTTATTCTTTATGGAAATTATGTTAGCCCACGGTTTCAACCGTGGGAGAGAATGGTTCCATTTTTAGAATTTGATTCTATGAGAAAAATGATGATAAACCACGGTTTCAGCCATGTGTGAAAAAAATCAAACCTGCGTTATATAAATGAAAGCTATATCAGTTGCCTTTTTATTCGTTTGTTCATTGATTGGATTTATGGTGAGATTGCCTAGAATTTTCCACCATTATGATAAAGTATTGCATGCCCTTTTTTATTTCGCAGCTGCATTTATTTTGAATTTTATCTATCCTAAACGATGGTATCTTATTACCGCTGGCTTATTTCTTTTTGGCGTAATGATAGAGTTTTTTCAAGAATTTTCTAACAAAATTGTAGGCAGAACAATTCATGGCAAATTTGATATTCAAGATATTAAATACAATACCATTGGGTTAATCATCGGAACAATATGTTTCTTTACAATTCAATTTTTGATTCAAATGGTAAGCGAAAAAAATAAAAATATAGTAGCATAATTAACTGTTTCGCTCTCTGGATTTTCGAATTGGGATGTTAAATCGAAACTGATTTTTATATAGAGTTGAATTATTCAAAATAACCAATGAAATAAAAATATTGACTTCAAAAATTACGATACTAAAATATATATCCACAATGGACATAAAAAAGTTGTCCTTGTTTTTGGATGAAAATACAAATTATGATAAATCTTCGAATAAGATTTTTATAGATAAACTTCTGAATTTGTGTGGTTTTCTTAATTTTTTTGGTGACATAAAACTAATGTACTTGCCCGGTAGTAATGGATTTGATGAATTTGTGAATGACCATTGCAACAGATTTACTTTTGTCAATAAAGATTCAACAAGACATATTACTGTAATTTTTGAAGATAATGAAATCAGAGTAACAGGTGCATATGAATCGTGGAATTCGAAAGGATACTCTTTAGATTCAACATATTTCAAACGATTTTCTATTTCAAAACGATTAGATCAACTCAATGCTTCTGATTTTTCCATAGACTATTTGATTAAAGTTGAAAAATGTAAAGCGGCAATAAATGAAATTTGTAGTGAAGAAACAAATTATTTACACAAGGCGGACTATGTTCGTTGGCTTAATAAATACGAACATTTAAAAGATAAAAATTATAGATTTTTATTTTATCTATTTCCTCAATTGGAAAACTTCAATAACTTATTTTTTACTTTATACCAATATAAATTCTATATAGAATTAACAGCGGAGTGTATTCAAGCAAATAAAGAATATAGTGTTACAGATATTTCAAATGAAGATGCATTACTAGAATGGTTAATTAAGTTTGAAAAACTCGGGAATAGTTTGGATACAATAAAAGAAACGCCATTAAATATAGAAGATAATGAAGAGGAATTTGAAACAGGATTTGTAACCATTCACGATAGTCTGAATATAAAAATCGCAGTAGCTGACTTTAAAAAAATACTTGAATTTTTCGACAATTTTTTTACACCTTATTTCAATATGTGTGAAAAGTATGGTGAGGTAGACAATACTGAAATTAACGAGGATTTTGTATTCCCGTTAGATTACAAAAGTCTCAAAGACTGTGTAGAGGAAAAGAAAAAGAGATCGTAGATATGGGTTAAATTAAGTTTAAATTGCTTCGCGGGTTTAATGGTTTAAGGTTGGTAAGTATTTAAATTTGATTGTGCAAACAAACCATTAAACCATTAAACTGTTAAACTTTTAAACCGTCACGCCCGCATTATTCACCGCAATTGCCCTTACTACCTTTCCAGCAAATTCTATAAACGCATTTTTTGAAACCATTTCATCACTGGTCATGATTGGAGCGCCCGAATCGCCGCCTTCGCGGATACTTTGTACCAATGGAATCTGTCCTAAGAAATTGATGTCGTATTCATCGGCCAAATTTTTACCGCCATCTTTTCCAAAAATATAATACTTATTATCTGGCAATTCTGCTGGTGTGAAATAGCTCATGTTCTCTACCATGCCAATTACAGGTACTTTTAATTGCGCTTGTCCAAACATGGCAATACCTTTTTTAGCGTCTGCCAAAGCAACCAATTGAGGTGTAGTTACTACAACAACGCCAGTAACGGGAACGTTTTGAACAATGGTAAGATGGATATCACCAGTTCCAGGCGGCATATCAATTACTAAATAATCCAATTCGCCCCAATCTACATCACTTACAAACTGACGAATGGCACTGCTAACCATTGGGCCACGCCAAACAACTGCTTGCTTTTCATCAATTAACAATCCGATGCTCATTACTTTAATCCCGTATTTTTCTATAGGAACAATCAATCCTTTAGTATCAACTTCGCGCATCATTGGTCTTTCGCCTCTGATGCCAAACATGATATGTTGACTTGGTCCGTAAATATCTGCATCCATCAAACCAACTTTTGCACCACCTTCAGCCAATGCCAAAGCCAAATTTGCGGATACGGTACTTTTTCCAACGCCACCTTTTCCACTTACAACAGCTATAATATTTTTTACACCACCTAATACCGTTTTTGCGTCTAATCTATTGGTTGTTGTATTGCTGGTGAAGTTTACCGTTACTTCAGCTTCTTTATTTACCAAAAGCTTCACCGCATTGATACAAGCATTCATGATCATATCTTTCATCGGACAAGCTGGCGTGGTAAGCACAACCGTAAATGATACATTGTTCCCTTCAATTAAAATATCCTTCACCATATTTAAAGTAACTAAGTCTTTACCTAAATCGGGCTCTTGCACATTGCTTAATGCGGCTAATATCGCTTCGTTTGTCATCGTTGAAAATTTGTTAATTGTTTAAACAGTTTCGCAAAATTAAACATTGAACCCCTTACTTTGTTGCCAATTGAAAAAATAGCTATGGTTTATTTTTTTAGATGCGTTAATTTCGTTCAAATGGATGAGATTTATCTAGTAGGGAATGGTAATAAAAGTAAAAAGTGAAAAGTGAAAAGTAAAAAGTGAAAAAAACTTCCTCATCAATTCGAGTGAAACTTAAAAATTAAAAATCATCAATTTTGAATTTTTATTTTTGAATTTTGACTTAATAATAGCTCATGAAAAATTTATTAAAATACGTTTTCATTTTATTGTTTCTAGCTCCAACTGTTGCGTTTGCACAATTTGAACAGTTCAAAGATTCAGTTGTGCAGCTATATGGGGTGGTAATGACTGCTGATAGTTTAAAAGCTTTACAATCTGTAAGTATCATGGTGAAGGGGCAAAATAGGGGAACGATTTCTAATGAAGAAGGCGTATTTAGTATCGTTGTATTAAAAGGCGATCAGGTAGAATTTACATCAATAGGGTTTAAGCCAAAATTAATTAAAGTGCCAACAGATTTAAAAGGCAATGAATTTAGTTTGATACAATTAATGGTTACAGATACGGTTTTTCTACCAGCAACAATCATCAAGCAACGTATTTCTAAAGAACAGTTTGAACGCGATTTTATAAATACTAAAGTTCCGGATGATCAAATTGAGATAGCACGTGCTAATAACAATATGGCTACACGAAGGTTACTCATGTCTTCATTGCCTGTCGATGGGAGAGAAGCATCCTCTCAATATTTACGACAACAATCAAAGAAATTGTATTACTCCGGACAAATTGCGCCGATGAATATTTTCAATCCATTTGCTTGGTCTGAATTTATCAAAGCCTGGAAGCGTGGAGATTATAAGAAGAAGTAGCGCTCTGCAGGTTTAAAACGCTACGCTGGTTTAAATCGCTTCGCGGGTTTAAGACGCTTCGCGGGTTTAATTCGCTTCGCGGGTTTAATTCGATTCTCTGGTTTAATGCGCTCTGCTGGTTTAAGGTTGATCGATATTTGCAAATCAAAAGCCCACGGTTGAAACCGTGGGCTATGAGAAATACATAATGTTTGTATTGTGTTAATTTATGGAATGTACTTCCAACCTTTTGAACCGTTAAACCGTTAAACCTCCTTCCTACTTTGTAACCATCAACTTCTTCGTAATAACTTTCCCGGTTAAATTGTTTGTGTATTTAATGATGTAAAATCCATTTTGCAAATCGCTGAATTCGAAAATGTTAGAAGAATTATTGCTAAGTTTCTTAATCACACTTCCAGAAAAGTTTATTATTTCAACTGAAGCATGATTATTGATTTCGTTCATTCTAACGGTTACATTTCCTTTGCTAGGCATTGGATAAACTTCCATTTCATCAGCTCCTTTAATTCCTTTTAGCGTTTTAATAGCGCTATATTTGAAGCTGTTATCGTTATCTACAATTTTCAATCTATATTCAGATACTTCAGTTGCAGTATTGTATTCATTGAAAGCATAATTACTTCCTATTGGAGAATTTTTTGCTACAACTGATCCTACTGTTTGGAATTTCCCAGCAATTTTTCTTTGTATTTCAAATCGATTTACGTTTGATTCCATTGAAGTATTCCAAACCAACTCAGCAGTTTTATTGTTTCTAGTACAACTAAAATTCATTAATGTTACAGGAAGTGGGCCTCCATCAGTAAAGCATACACGCACAGAAGCTAAATCTGTTAATCCTGTTTCTTCATCTGTCATTAAATATGTAAAATCAAAAACACTTATTGTTGGATCTGTACGAGTTAATGTAAAAGTTCCATTTTCATTAAAAGTAAGCGTTGCTCCTCCAACGGTAGAGCTGTTTAATCCAAATGGACCATTTGCAAGTGAGTATTCGATTTCTGCACCGCTGTAAGAAATGTCATTCAAACTTACATTTCCCGTAAAAACATCATATCCATCCGCTAAATAACAAAAATTATCATCAATTGCATCAATTAAAGTAGTTGAGGCGCATTGACACAATTCAATATTATCTAAAATATATTTCCCGTTTGTTTGTGCACAAGAATTTCCTGGATTGTTTGGGCTCAATTTAATCATCAAACGGTAGCTCGTTCCGTTTGGCAATGAACCATTCGTATTGATATTAACCCTTATTTGTGGATTGAAATTTGGGCCTAATTGAGGAATAATTAAATTAGTAACGTTTCCTATGATTGTATTGTTATTGTTAATCATTGAAATTTCCAAATTGGTTGGACAATTAAAATCAGACCATGAGTTACAATTCAAATTAGAACTTAACTTGAAAATATCAAATGAAATTTTTAAAATACTATTTCCATTAGAAGTACGTGTTGGAGACTTAATTGTTATTTCACTATTCCCACTTGGGGTAACAATGCCTTTGTCATTTCCACAGTTTTCTGATGGGTTGTTATAACTTCTGATTTGAGCGCCATTTGAAAGTGCCCAACCTGATTGAGGATTGTCAAAGTTCTCAAAAAAACAGCTGGATGAATTTTGAGCGAAAAGGCTCGTTGCTAAAAATAAAAAAGTTAAAGATAAAAAAAACGAAATTTTTGAGTACATGTTACAATATTAATGGTAAATAAATAATTTAAAATCTTTGTGTTTTACAAAAAGAAATTGATTGTGGAAGGGCGGCTTTGGAAGGATTATTGATTTACCACTGAAATTCTTATTTGAAATTCAATGCTCGAAGATATAAACACAAAAACTAAATTGCAATGTTTTTTCCCTTTTTTTTTTAAACATTTTATACTTTAAATTTAATTGGATAATATTGGTAACTTTTATTTATCTAATTGATTGAATATCAGCAATTTGTCAAGATTTATTTACATGAACACATTTAATAAAAAAATTTTTTTTATATCAATCGCATTTTTAGGTTGTAAAACAACATCAAAAACAATGGTTACAAAAGTAGGTTCAGACAGAGATAAGCATGGCTGCATACATTCTGCAGGTTATATTTGGAGCGAAATCAATAAAACTTGTTTACGGTCCTTTGAATTAAAAAACCAGTTGTACAACGCTGATAAAACATTTATAGCATCAGTCAATGTTTCTAATGACTGGGAAAAAGCGGAAGTTTTCTCTAAAGAGGGTTATTTTTTAATGACGAAAAGAAATGATTCAACATTCGTACATCCAAAAGCAATATTGAAATTGGGTAAAAATAATTGGATTTTTTCTGATAAAAAAAATAGGATTGTTTATATGAATTTTAAACAATCATTAATCCACATCCCCTAATATCGCTATTATTTAATCTCCCTGTAATTTCAAATCCACCATCAGCATAATTAATGCCAGTGTCTTCTGTAGCAATAAAACTGCAACTGTCTATGTTTGCTAAATCGATTACATTAACAACACCTCGTTGGGTTTCATGTTCTTTTAAAGTATTTGGCAAAGTTTGAAGCGGGTTGTCTTCTGAGCGTAATAAAATTTTCATCCATGGGGGAGTGCTGAAAATACCGTTCTCAAAAGAATAAGCTTGAGATAGCATTTCAGTCATGCCATATTCGGAGTGTATTTTTGTGACCTCAAATTGATTTATTAATACTTGATGTAAAGCTTGTTTTGTCAACTCTTCCCGTTTCCCCTTCATGCCTCCGGTTTCCATCACAATGGTGTTGTTTAATTTTATTGGAAAGTTTTCGGCAAAATCCAACAGCGCATAACTTACCCCAATCAATAATGTCTTTTGCTTATTTTCTTCATTGCTTTTTATGATATCGTGCAACTTTTTATGGTCGTAAAGATGAAAACCACTCAGTTCGTTTTTACTCTTTTTGATTAACGCATCTACCATATAAACCAATGAGGCGTTTTTGCGTTCTAAATAAGAAGGCAATAGGCCCAAAATGCAGTATTCTTCTATGTTTCCGTAAAATAAATCAAAGCCCTCAAGAAATGATTTTGTGTACCAATTCAAGTCCTTTACATAATGTTTACTGTTGATGCTTCCCGTTGTGCCACTGCTTTCAAATACAGCTTCTGCTTCAAAATTTCCTGTTGTAATTTCTTGGGTTTTGAAAAATTGAATGGGTAAAAATGGAATTTCATGCAGACTTTTAATCGTGCTTATATCTCTTATGGTTAAATCACAATATTTACGGTAAATGTCATTATTCGTGTATTGATAATTAAATACATCAATTGCAACTGCTTCAAAATTATCTTCGTTTACAGTAAAGATATTGTTTCTTAAATTATCGTATGTATTGATATTCATCATCTAATTGCAAATTTCATGTATTAACCTGGATTTTGACAAAATCTGGGTTAATTTTAAATTGTTATTCGAATTGGGTTAAGTAATTTTATCAAATAATTTATAACTATGCAAAAAACGATATTTTTTATTTTTATTTGTTTTTTATTTCTCTCTTGCAAAAAAGAAGATTTCACTACAGTTCCTCATATTGATTTTTTATCGATTACACCATCTACTTGGTATAGCGATGATCCAAGTTTAACAGGACCACAACTTAGTTTCAAACTTACTGATGCAGAAGGCGATTTTGGTTTTCAGGATACATCCATTTCATTTGTGTACATCCGTTTAGAAAACGATACGCTTAATCCTCCCGATTCTTTGGCTTTCCCTGATTTGCCCATTTCAAACAAATCCAATTTGAGTGTAGAAGTTAGTGTAGATATCGCAAGCGTACTTCCTCCGCCACATATTCCAAGACCATTTACTGATTCGTTACATTTTGAATTGTATGTGAAAGATTTTGCCGGAAATAAAAGCAATGTAATAAAAACCACATCTCCTTTTTACTACATAACACCTTAATGCGGGCTTTAAATTTTATATTTTCTCGTTCTATTTTTGTGTCTTTTTGTGCTGCTTTTTTAAGTGTGCAAACTTTCATATTAACCCAAGTGCAAGTGCAATTGTCAATTGTTGCTTTGGTGTTTTTTCTTACGTTATTTTTTTATAATTTTTATGCCATTTTAATCAAATGGCAAGTCGATATCGTTTCTAATAATCCAATTGTCCTCCCTAAATATGCGACTAACTTTTTTTTGATTTTAGTTTCAATAATTTATGTTTTTGATTCGTTTTTTCAATTGCCTCAATTGATTCGTATTGTTTTGATTCCTGGGTTTGTCTCAATTATTTATCTTGGATTAATGATCAATAAGGGTAAGTTTTTTATCGTAAAAAAATCAGGTTTTTTAAAAACAATTTTACTTTCTTTTACATGGGCATATATCACTGTGATTTTACCCTTATTAGCATCGCAAAACGGAGTTTCTGATTTAGCAATAAATGTGTTTTTTTTGAGGTTTTTTTTTATGCTGATGTTGGGAATTGTTTTTGATTTTAGAGATGTGCAAAAAGACAAAAAAAATAATTGGTCAAGTGTAGCAACATTGTTCAATAAATCTCAATTGATTGGCTTAATGTTGATCTTGCTTTTATTGAATTCGATATTGTGTTATTGGAATTTGAAAATAGTGGGAGAGATTCAACAATTTATTTTAATGATGTCAACAGTTCTTGCTTTTTTATTTTTCATCATTTCGTTAAAAAAAAGAAATTATTATTTCTATTATTTTTTGGTTGATGGATTAATGTTATTTTCGGCAATAGCATCAATAATAGCAACATTGTAGTTAATTTGTAAAATATAAAATTAAAATTATGGCAAAAGCAAAAAAGAAAGCATCCTTACTTGAAGATGCTTCGTACGATTTTTTAAAACATTATATCAACACACCTTCACCAACTGGGTTTGAAAGTGGTGGACAAAAAGTATGGATGAAATATGTAACGCCTTTTGTAGATGAAATGCATACAGATCCTTATGGCACAGCTTATGGCGTAATAAATCCAACCGCGCCATTTAAAGTTGTAATTGAAGCACATGCCGATGAAATCAGCTGGTTTGTAAATTATATTTCTCCAGAGGGTTTAATTTATTTGAAAAGAAATGGGGGAGTAGATCATCAAATTGCACCTTCCAT
>CALQKL020000060.1 GCA_943331145.2 Chitinophaga pinensis | reverse complement strand
TCATACCAACTTCCATTTTCATTTCAGCTGGTACATTTGTTTTAGGAAAAGGTATAATGGCTTCGTCACTTTTTACCCCATAAGCATCTTCAGGAGCAATTTCTATTGTCTTTTTTTCTCCTAATTTCATACCTGGCATTGCGGCATCAAAACCTTTGATCATTTGACCAGCGCCAATTGTAAATTCCAATGGTTCTCTTCCTACTGAAGAATCGAATTCTTTTCCTGAAGTTAGTTTTCCTGTGTAGTGTACTTTTACTAAATCCCCTGCTTTAGCTTGTTGCATTTTAATTTTTTTTGAGTTTAATGTTTGCCATCATCATTGAAACGATGGATATTTGATGAGATTTTTAAATGCCAATCGTTGGCTTTAAATAACAATATTAGAAATAAAAAACTACTCAGCCGAATTAAAAAACTTTACCCAACTTTGAACAATGAAACAGATGTTAATAACCTTGATTGCCGCGTTGGTTTTTTTATCGCAAACAACATGTGCTCAAAATCAAAAAAACAATACCAACTATAAACAATTAGAAACTGGTGCAGAACAGATTTCTAGCTTCTTACCCCTCCTCAAAGGCAAATCTGTAGGGGTTTTTGCCAATCAAACTGCCGTAATAGGGAAAACCCATTTAGTAGACAGTTTGGTGCATTTGGGCGTAAATATTCAAATAATATTTGGACCAGAACATGGATTTAGGGGAAAGGCAGATGCCGGAGAACATGTTGATAATAATATTGATGCGAAAACTGGAATTCAGGTGATAAGTTTATATGGAAATCATAAAAAGCCAACTTCCGAAGATTTAAAAAACATTGATATCCTTATTTTCGACGTTCAGGATGTTGGGGTAAGATTCTACACATTCATTTCTTCTTTGGAGTATATGATGGAAGCTGCTATTGAAAACAATAAACCACTTTTAATACTTGACCGCCCCAATCCAAATGGATTTTATGTGGATGGGCCTGTACTTGAAAATGAATTTAAAAGTTTTGTTGGTATGCAACCCATCCCCATCGTCTATGGTATGACGATAGGAGAATATGCTAAAATGCTTTTGGGTGAAAAATGGTTGTCGCCTTCAACAATGAAATTGTACAAGCCTGATTTAATTAATGTAATTACTTTAAAAAATTACGACCACAATACATTTTATACACTTCCTGTAAATCCTTCGCCTAATTTAAAAGAAATGGAATCGATTTATATTTATCCTTCTACTTGTTTTTTTGAAGGTACACTTTTGAGTGAAGGGCGTGGTACAGAAAAACCATTTCAAATTTTCGGCCATCCAAATTTACCCAAAACACTATACTCTTTTACCCCCAAACCCAATGAAGGCGCTAAAAACAGTAAATGTTTTAATCAAACATGTTATGGATGGAATTTGAGTGGGGACAAAGATTCTGTTTTAAAAAAATTAAACAAAAAAATACAAATCAAATATTTGATTGAAGCCTACAATTTATTTCCTGGCAAGGATAGTTTTTTCCTTAAAAATAATTTCTTCAACAAGCTAGCTGGAAACGATAAATTGATGCAACAAATAAAAGATGGTAAATCGGAAATTGAAATTAGAAAAAGTTGGGAACCTCAGTTGATGAAATTTAAAGCCATCAGAAAAAAATATTTGCTTTATGCTGATTTTAATTAAAAAGTGAAAAGTCAAAAGTCAAAAAAAACAATCATCCATTTTTAATTTTTACTTTTGAATTTTGAATTAACATAAAAAATGAATTACAAAGACATACGAATCATATTCATGGGAACGCCTGAATTTGCGGTGGTTTCACTTGATAAACTGGTAAGCGCTGGTTGTAATATTGTAGCTGTAATCACAGCTCCGGATAAACCTGCAGGGCGTGGGATGGAAATGCAATTTTCTGCCGTAAAAAAATATGCTGTAGAAAAGGGTTTGACGGTATTACAACCCGAGAAATTAAAAAATCCTGATTTTATTGAACAATTAAAATCATTAAAAGCTGATTTACAAATTGTAGTCGCTTTTAGAATGCTGCCTGAAATCGTTTGGAATATGCCACCAATGGCCACATTAAATTTACATGGTTCGCTATTGCCACAATACAGAGGTGCAGCTCCCATCAATTGGGCGATCATTAACGGTGAAGCATACACTGGCGTAACTACTTTTAAACTGAAACACGAAATTGATACTGGCGATATTTTGCTCACTGAAAAAATCCCATTAACTGAAAATGAAACTGCGGGAACATTGCACGATAAGATGAAAGTTGTTGGTGCGGATTTACTTTTAAAAACAGTAATGGGTTTATCCGAAAATAGCATTGCCGAAACACCACAAAATCATCAGGAAATATTAAAAAATGCACCCAAAATATTTACAGAAAACTGTGTAATAGATTGGAATAAACCTGCTGTTGAAATCAATCAACTAATCAAAGGGCTTTCGCCATATCCAGCAGCATTTACGCATTTGAATGAAAAGAAATTAAAAATATTTGCTGCAGAAATAGAATGGTGTGATACAAATTCAATAGAAAAAGGAACGTATCAAACTGATGGAAAAAATTATCTGAAATTTAGTTGCGCTGACGGATTTTTAATCATCAACGACTTACAATTGGAAGGGAAAAAACGAATGCCTATTTCTGATTTTTTAAGGGGATATCGTTTTAATTAACTAACCAACAATTTCTTATTTATCTAGTTTAAGTTTTTGCAACAAAGGCAAATTGATAGCATCTTTAGGCACAACAAGACCAATGGTATTGATGGCAAAATAAGCTTCAGAAACATGAACATAACCATTATATTCACCATCAGTTCCCCAAGAGTTTTTTACAATAAAAAATGTCTTCCCTTCTTTGGTTTTTTCAATTCCAACAATATGCATCAAGTGGTCATCTTGAGTAGTAAAATTTTCAAATAATTTTTGACGAATATCGGCATTCCAAGTGGCTTCTTTGAAATCAGGATTCATGTGCTCAACGAGTTCATCCGACGCAGCGAGGTGCATACCCATGCCAATTTTCCCATTAAATCCATTGTTGCTTACATCTGCATCCCAAAGTATGGTATGCCCATTTTGTAACGCTGTTTCTGTAACTCTAATCATTTCTTCCAAGGGTAAATTATAATACGCTCCGTTACTGAAATTGTCGGGCACTTCAATTATAAATGGTTTATAGTATGGATGATGTTGAAAAGAAGTGATGTTTACATAATCAGACTCATTGAATTTCAAAAATTTTGATGCGAATTCATTGGGCGAATACTTTACATTATTGTATGAAAACTGATTTGGAAGCGCTCCCAAATAATGGTCTAAAATGCGCTCAAATCCTGGCTTCCAATCTTGAAAAATGGCAGGTTTCCTGGATTTCAACGTGCTGTCTACATATCTTTTTAAATCCGCAAACATTTCACTATGTTGATAGGTTTGCTGTCCACTTGTTAAGCCTTTATAGGCGGATTGCGTAATAGCTCCATATGTTGAAATGGCATGAATGACATCATGGCCAAGTCCACCTTCGCTAAATTGTGCACGACCTTGTCTGAGTAAATAGTTTGATGCTTTTTCGAGATATATTTTTCTTACTACATACATTTCGCTTAAATCTAAAACGCCCAATTTGTTTTTATATGCCTCGCTTTCAACAAGAGATGTGGTGGAAAACGACCAACATGTATTGGTTTGTTGTTGATCTTTTATACTTGTTGAAAAGTTCTTTTTTCCATTTATAAACCAATCGCCCGAAATGGCTTTAACCCCTGAAGGATCGGGCGATACATCGTTTATGGGTTTGCGTTGAGCTGTCACTTGTAACACATTTAATAGAACGAGTGTTACAATTATTATTTTATTCATCTTGATAAATTTTAGTACGCTATTGAAACTACAAATTGATCATCCATAGTGCCCAAAGCTTCTGCTGCAGAATTGCTAAGTCTTAATACCAACCCTTTGTTTTGAGGCAAATCTGGAATCACGTCTAACACTTTTGCATAAATGGTTTTCTGATTGACAGGATGTGTTATTTTTAAAATTGTCCCTGCAGGAGCAGTGTTATGTAGGCAATAATATTTCCCATCTTCCCAACCACTTGTACTTTTGAAAATGCCCGCATTCCCTGTTTCTAAATCATCAGAGTTTTTACTTTTTTCACTAAATGATGATTTAAAGAAACCACCATTAAAATCTTTAATTGGAGATGATTTTGCAGGCGTAGATTTTGCAACAGGTACTTCCACTTTTTCAGTTTGCGTTTCTGTAGTTGCCTCTAATTTCTTTTCGGGAACAGTAGTTTTGACAGCATCTGCTTTTTTAGTCGCTTCAACAGGCTTAGTTTCTGTTGGCGTTGGTTTTTGAGGTGCTGTAGATTTTGCTGACGTACTTGAATAACCAACAATCAATTCCATGCCTTCACTTAATCCATCGGAGGTAAGGTTATTCCATTTTTTCAAATTGTCTATTGTTGCATTTTCAAACAACTTGCTAATTTGATAAAGGGTTTGTTTCTTTTCAACCTTATGATAAATGGGATGCGATCCTTTAGTTTCTGTAGTTGTTGTCTTTTTTGTCTCAACTTTTACAGTAGGTTTATCTTCAATTTTTGGTGTTGTTTTTTGTTCAACAGGAGTTTCTGTTTTGGCAAGAGGCGCCATTTTTTTTACCTTAGGAATATTTAACACTTGTCCAATCTTTACGCCTGTTTCAAACGAAATATTATTGTATTCAGCCAATTCTCTTGGGTGAACATCATACAATCTGCCTATTGAAAAAATAGATTCTTTAGGGCCTACGGTATGTGTTTTTTGTGACCAAACAAAAAGAGGCAAAAAAAATAAACTAAATAAAAACGCTTTCATTATTGAGGGGTTTATTTGGTTAAGGATTTTAAAGTTACAAAACTGCTTGTAAAATTTGGAAAAATAGTTGATTACTTGTTAAAAATTCGCCATTCTCTTGGATAATAATTGTTAAAACGATTTGACATTGATTTGATAAAGCCCAATGGCAATTCATTATACACGATTAATTTCCATCCAGGCTTTGTGTCAGTCAACTCAAAATGTTGAAGCCTCAAAAATTGAAGAGCGTCTTCTAATTTTAAATTTATCGTTTCTACATCAGGCGTTAGTATTGTACTTACAGCAAGTTCATGAGAAGGAATCAATTCGTTTCGGATAGCACTTCCAATGTTAATCCCGATTTTTTTGATGTACAATGCCGATTGAAGATTGGCCATTTCTTGTAGTAAAATATAAGGTAAGGCGATCACCTCGTTTTTCCAATTGAAATATTCAATGACTAATTTTGGGTTAATCCATTTTGATAAATATTCAAACTGAGATTTTGTAACAGTTGATTTTTGATTGATTGGTTTTTGTTTTAATTTTTGTGCATTGACATCTTCATTTCTTTTAAACGCTGCAATAAAAAATCCTTCACCTTTAATTTTATCTGGATAAAACCGATATCCGTAAACATCATTTTTTGCAGTTTCTACAATACCCCAATTTTCTTGAAAATTTATTTTACATGATTCAAATGTATTTTCTTTTGTAAGCCATTCTGCTATGTTTTCGTTTTCAACTTCGGAATAAGAACAAGTTGAATAAATCAATACCCCTCCAGGTTTTAAAGACGAAACAACATCTGCCAAAATCCTTTGTTGGCGCTGACTACACAAGGCCACATTATCCATACTCCATTCAGAAATGGCAACATTATCTTTTCTAAATAATCCACTTCCACTACAAGGTGCATCTACAACAATAACATCAAAATAATTAGCAAGTCGTTGAAAATCTTTGGGGTCATTATTGGTAACCACTACATTAGCAGCACCCCATTTGGTGATGTTTTCGGCAAGAATATTTACCCTTGTTTTAATCACTTCATTGCTTACTAAAAAACTATCTGTAGAAATTAGGGATTGAATTAAAGTTGATTTACCTCCCGGTGCGGCACATAAATCCAATACTTTTAAAGATGCATTTAAATCTATGGTTTGTTTCATTACCGTTTCCAAAAACATGCTGCTTGCTTCCTGAACATAATAAGCGCCCGCATGAAAATGTGGATCTAAAGTAAACGAAGGGCGTTCTTGTAAATAATAGCCATTGGTACACCAAGGAATTTTTTCTGCCGACAATAAAGTACTATTAACCGAATTAGACGGTTTTGCAGGGTTTACACGAATTGATGTAATTTGATTTTCTATGGTATGCGCAGCAATAAAAGCCGCTTCATCAAAGCCTTTGATGCGTTGTAATGAATGCAGCAATTCTATTGGAAGTGCGTGTGGCAATATTTATTGCGTTAAATGATTATGCATTTTTTATTTCAGTACACAAGTCTTGTAATACTTTTTTAGCATCTCCAAAAAGCATTGAGGTTTTTGGTCTGAAGAACAAATCGTTTTCAATACCTGCATAACCTGGCTTCATACTTCTTTTGTTTACAATAACAGTTTTAGCTTGCTCTACATCAAGAATTGGCATGCCATATATAGGTGAAGCTGGATCAGATTTTGCAGCAGGATTAACCACATCATTGGCACCTAAAATCAATACCACATCCGTAGTTGGAAACTCGTCATTTGCTTGTTCCATTTCCATTAAAATATCGTAGCTAACATCTGCTTCTGCCAACAAAACATTCATGTGGCCTGGCATACGACCAGCAACAGGATGAATCGCATATTTAACTTCTACCCCTTTTTCTGTAAGAATTTTTTCAAGTTCATGGCAAGTATGTTGTGCTTGAGCAACAGCCAATCCATATCCTGGAACGATAAGTACTTTATTGGCATAACTCATAACCATAGCCGCATCACTCAAACTAATTTCTTTATGTTCGCCTTGTGCACCTGCAACTCCTGCAACTCCTTTTTTATTTCCGCCAAATGAACCAATCAATACATTTTTCAATGAACGATTCATGGCTTTACACATCAAGATGGTAAGTAAAGTTCCCGCTGCGCCTACTAAAATACCGCCCGTTAACATTACTTTATTGTCATATAAAAATCCACCGCAAGCCGCAGCCACACCAGTGAATGAATTTAATAATGAAATTACTACAGGCATATCTGCACCACCGATTGGCATTACAAAGAAAATACCATAAAACAACGACAATCCAAGAATGGCATAAAGCAACATATGTTGTTGTGGATTAAAAATCATATACACAGCCAAACCCAATGCTGCTGCAAGAACAACCATGTTTAAAACATTCTGACCGGTAAAACTGAAATCTTTTACTTTACCATTTAATTTACCCCAAGCAATCATCGAACCCGCAAATGAAACTGATCCAATAATTAATCCAAGCACAATAATTAAAACGGTTGGTTGTACATGTTGAATCATTTCAACAGTTGGAGTAGCGCCCAATTCTTTACTTAAATGATTGAATTCAACAATAGAAATCAAGGCAGCACAAGCACCTCCCATTCCATTAAACAAACTCACCATTTCAGGCATGGCTGTCATTTGTACTTTTTTAGCGGCTAAGGTTCCAACGATTGCGCCAATAATTAATGCGGCAAATATCCAGATGTAATTGCCCAAATAATGTGTCGTTCCATTTTCATCATAACTAAACAAGAAAATGGTTCCAAAGATGGCAATTGACATCCCTCCTGCAGCAAGTAAGTTTCCTTTTCTCGCAGATGCTGGATTCGACAACATCTTTAACCCTAAAATAAAAGTGATAGATCCGATTAGATAACAAATGGTAAGTAAGTGTTGATTCATTTATATAAAAATTGAAAAGTAAAAATTAAAAATTGAAAAATTAAAATTGAAAGTAAAAGATTGAATTACTTTTTCTTTTTAAACATTTCGAGCATTCTGTCTGTAACTACAAAACCACCCACCACATTTAAAGTACCGAGTAAAACTGCAATAAAACCCAAAGCTAGTGCGAGGTAATTGTCTTGTTCTGCTTTACCCATTACGATGATTGCACCAATAATTACAACCCCGTGAATGGCATTTGCACCACTCATCAAAGGTGTGTGTAAAACACTTGGTACTTTTTCAATGATTTCAATTCCAACAAAAATCATTAAGATAACGGTGTAAATAATTTCTTGGTTGGATGTTATAAAATTCAATACTTGATTCATTTCTGTTAGTTTAATGGTTTAATTCGCTTCGCTGGTTTAATGGTTGAAAGTCATTTTTAAACTTTCCATTTTATTAAATCAGCTGTTTAACTCTTTCGTTGGTGATTTCACCTTTATTTGCAACGCATGTTCCCAACACCAAATCATCTTCAAAATTGAGGTTTAAGTTGCCTTCTTTTGTAACGATAAGTTGTAAGAAATTTAAGATATTTTTTCCGTATAATTTACTTGCATCACTTGGCATTGAACCAGGCAATTTAGAATTTCCTACAATAGAAACCCCATTAACCACAACGGTTTCATCATTTTTTGTATAATCTGTATTCCCACCGGTAACTGCAACCAAATCAATAATTACAGAACCATTTTTCATAGCAGCAATCATTTCTTTTGTAATTAAAATAGGGGCTTTTTTACCAGGAATTTGAGCAGTTGTAATTATAATATCCGCTTTTGCAACGCTTTCCGCAATTTTTGCTTTTTGTCTTTGTAAAAATTCTTCTGTTTGTTCTACGGCATAACCCCCAGCCTTAGACGCATCTGCAGCACCTTCAACCTCTACAAACTTTGCACCCAAACTCATTACTTCTTCTTTTACTGCTGGGCGGGTATCAAACACTTCAATCACAGCGCCCAATCTTTTGCCTGTTGCGATAGCTTGTAAGCCAGCAACACCAGCACCAAGAATCAACATTTTTGCAGGCGCAATGCTACCAGCAGCTGTCATAAACATGGGGAAATACTTTGGATACAAATTAGCTGCTAACAATACCGCTTTATAGCCAGCAATATTGGCCTGACTACTCAACACGTCCATGCTTTGAGCGCGGGTAGTACGTGGCAACATGTCCATACTAAACACGGTACAATTTTTCTTAGCCCAATCGTTTATCGTTCCAGCATTAATCAAGGCCTGAAAAAAGCCAATGATTATTTTTCCAGAACAAGCTGCAGCATCTGCCTCAGAAATGGGGTTAATAGATAACACGACATCCGATTTTTGCAAAACATCAGATCTTGATCCTACACTTGCACCTGCTTCTGTATATTTTTGATCTGTTGCAAATGACAAATCACCTGCACCAGTCTCAATAAGCATTTCCAGGTTCATTTTTTTCAGAACAGCAGCGTGTTCTGGTAATAGTGAAGTTCGGGTTTCGAAGGATGGTTCTTTAAGTATTCCAATTATCATAATAAAAATTAATTGGCTCGAAGGTAAGAAAATTTAAAACTGAATTGCAAAATGTTGCTTTTCTTTAAAATCTTTTCGAAAAAACACCATTCCAATAAAAAATAAATCAACTGACATCGTTACCGACTGATTATTTTTTATAAAGCCCCATGCATTTTCCATTTCTTGGCTCCAATGAATATCGTCAAAAATAAGAATGGAATGTTCATTGCAATGCGTTAAGAAGGATTCAAAATAAGCAATCGTTGGTTTTTCGCGGTGATTGCCGTCTATAAAAGCAAAATCAATGGATATGTTTTTTTCAAGAAATGGGGGTAATGTATTTCCGAAATCTCCGTTTATCAACTCAACATTATTTACGCCTAATTTTTTTAAATTATTTTCTGCAATATTAGAAATCGAAGAAGCGCCTTCAAAAGTATACAATTGAGCATCTGGATTTCCTTTGGCCAAATAAGCAGATGTAATGCCAAATGAAGTACCCAATTCAACAATGTTTTTTGGGCGAAAATATTTTACTAAACGATGTAAAAGCTGTGCGTATTTTGGCGACTTCAAAGATGAACTTGCAATCTTTGAAATTTTTCTTTCATTTGATTTTATCACTGCAGAACCTGCACCGAAATCTTCTACTTCTATAAAATCATGATTTACTTTAAGTGATTGTCTAATTGATTCAATCTCTTGAAAACAGGGTTCTTTTTTTCGATCATTGAGCACATTGATAATCAAATCAAAAACAAATGGAGAGTGCACCCCATGGCCGTTTTTATTGGATGCATTCAACCAATATGAAAGATATTTTTTTGCTATGGTAAAGG
>CALQKL020000059.1 GCA_943331145.2 Chitinophaga pinensis | reverse complement strand
AGTAAGACAAGCAAGAGAAATTGTAAAACAAAAAAGTCCAAATTTAATTTGTGATGGTGAAATGCAAGGGATTTTGGCTTTCAATAAAGAAATTTTAAAAGAGAATTATCCATTTACAGAGTTGGTAAATGGTGAAGCCAATGTATTGATTTTTCCAAATTTAGCTGCTGGAAACATAGCACATAATTTATTGCAAGAAATTGGTGGCGCAGATAGTATTGGTCCAATTTTATTGGGGTTAAAAAAGCCAGTGCATGTTTTACAGTTGGGAAGTTCAATCCGTGCCATTTATAACATGGTAGTGATTGCAGTAGTAGATGCTCAAGCGAAAAGCAAAGCCAATGTTCACGAAGTAATTAAGAAAAGCAAGTGGTGGAAACGAAAACCAAAAGCCAATAATTAATTTTTTATAAACTAGGAATATGAGTTTCTTTTCTCATTTAGGAAAATATTTTATTATGCTCAAAGGCATGATAAGTAAACCAGAAAATTCAAAACTTTACTGGAAAGAATTCATGCATCAATGTAGTGAAATTGGCATAGGTTCTTTGGGCATTGTTTGCATCATCTCATTATTTATGGGGGCGGTTAGTGCATTACAAACAGCCTATCAAATTACAAGTCCATTCGTGTCGAAATTAATTATTGCACAAATCATTAGAGATACGGTTATTCTGGAATTTGCGCCCACATTGATTTGTATCGTTTTAGCAGGTGTTGTAGGTAGTAAAATTGCTAGCGAATTGGGCAACATGCGCGTAAGCGAACAAATTGATGCCATCGAGATTATGGGGATAAACTCAAAAACATATTTAATCTTGCCTAAAATTGCTGCAGCCCTAATTACAATTCCAATGCTTGTTATTTTGGCAATGGTTTTGGGCATCTATGGCGGACGTTTAACAGTGGGATTATCCGGAATCATTTCAACAGAAACATACGACCGCGGATTAAAAGAGTTATTTCTTCCTTACAATGTGTTTTTTGCCATGATGAAAGCATACACATTTGCTTTTATTGTAAGCTCTATCCCTGCTTATTTTGGTTATTACGTAAAAGGTGGCTCTTTAGAAATTGGAAGAAACAGCACAAAATCTGTTGTGGTTACTTGCGTTGTTATTTTATTTGCCGATTATATTCTTGCTGCACTCTTGCTTTAACAAACTGATTATTATTCATTATGATTGAATTCAAAAACATATCAAAACGTTTCGACGAAAAGCAAGTCCTACAAGATGTTAGCCATGTAATGTATAGCGGAAAAACCAACCTCATTATTGGCAGTAGCGGTAGTGGGAAAACGGTTTTACAAAAATGTTTGGTAGGCTTATATGAAGTAGATGAAGGTGAAATTATTTATGATGGTTTGAGCTTTACCAAAATGAATGACGAAGAAAAGAAAATGCTTCGTCAACAAATTGGAATGCTATTTCAAGGTTCTGCATTATTTGATAGCATGACGGTTGAAGGAAATGTAAAGTTTCCACTTGATATGTTTACAAAAGACAAAGAATCAGAAAAAATAAAAAAAGTAAACGAGGTGTTGGAGCGTGTGAATTTAGTGGGTACAAACAATAAATTACCTTCGCAATTAAGTGGCGGTATGAAAAAAAGGGTTGGTATTGCAAGGGCAATTGTACTCAACCCAAAATTCCTTTTCTGCGATGAACCCAACTCTGGCTTGGACCCACAAACATCAATGCTGATTGATAAGCTGATTCATGATGTGACGATTGAATTCAACATGACCACCATTATCAACACCCACGATATGAACAGTGTGATGGAAATTGGCAACAACATCATTTATTTAAAAGATGGAAAAAAAGAATGGACTGGCAATAGTAAAGACATTATATTTTCGGAAAATAAAAATTTGAACGATTTTATATTTGCCTCCGAATTTCTTCAAGATGCAAAGGAAATGCGGATGTTGGAAGCAAAAGGGAAAAAAAGCTGATTATTTTTCCGATTTAATACCGAATAGCATATTTCAATTTTGTCCAAAATTCATTATCAAAACTTGAAGGTCCAAGAAGCGTTGTATTTCCTGCGGCATCTCCCAAACGAACGACCACTAGATTTAAAGATGGAACTACATAAATTTTTTTATCGTCTTTACCTAATGCCATAATCATATCGCTAGGTGCATTTGTTGCCAAGCTTCCATTAAAAATGATTTGAGAAGTAGGTGCCATAAACGAAGATTTTCCATTTAACCACCATAGATATCCATAACTTTTATTCAATGTTTGAGAAGTATTTACCATTGCTTTAAAGTAGTTAGAATCATTAAGGATAATATTTCCATTCCATGTTCCTTTATTCAAAATTAACGATCCAAAACGAGCTGCTTCACGGGTGGTACAATACATCACATTATTATACCAAAAAGAACTAGACATACCTATTTTTTGAAACAGTTTTTGCGAACAATATTGATTGAATGTGATGCCACTAGCATTAGCAATTACATCTTGTAATAATCGATAGGGCGCATTATGATATGCCCATCTAGTACCCGCATCAGCAACATAATTTAAACAAACAGGATCTTCACAATCAGGATCTACAACACCATCATCCAATCCGGTTGTCATACTGAGCTGATGTTTAACGGTGATTAGATTTTCCTTTTCTAATGGTAAACTTGTCCAGCCAGTGCCCAAATAATCTGATGTTTTATTGTTGATGTTTAAAAGTTGATCTTGTTGGGCAATTCCGGTTAAAAAAGAAACTACTGATTTTCCGGCTGAAGCAATAAAGTATCTCGTATTTACATCCCAATTGTTCCAATATTTCTCTTTAACCAATCTTCCATTTTGCAAAACGATTAACCCATAGGTGTTCTTTGCACCCGCAAAGTCAAATGCTTCATTTAATTTAACCGTATCCCATCCCAAAACAACAGGTGATTTCGTTTCCCAATAGGCATCATTTAAGCTGGGAAAGTAATATTTCTCAACTGAATCAATTGGAATTGATGGTAAGGGCTTTTCCTTACACCCTATAATAAAAAACAAAAAAATTAGAATAAATAAAATCCTTTGCATAGTTTCTGATTTATCTATGAACTTATTGAATAAAATTAGAACAAAATACTGATGTATTAAACTGAATTTAAATCAACTAAAATATTAAACAAAAGATTACAATAGCCGCATTTGATTGGTATATTTGCCCCGTAAAATAAAGACCTTAAAATAAAAATCAATAAGATTATGGCAGCTAAAACCGATAATTTTCAATCTCCAGATTATTTTGGTGTAGATGAATTACTTACAGAAGAGCATAAACTTATACGCGAATCGGTAAGGAATTATGTAAAAAAAGAAATCTCTCCAATCATAGAAGATTATGCACAACGTGCTGAATTTCCGCAACATATTGTAAAACAATTGGGCGATTTGGGATGTTTTGGCCCTACCGTTCCTGAGCAATATGGCGGTGGAGGATTGGATTATATTTCATACGGTTTGATGATGCAAGAGCTTGAGCGTGGCGATAGTGGTGTTCGTTCTACCGCATCTGTGCAAGGAAGTTTGGTCATGTTTCCCATTTATCAATATGGCAGTGAAGAACAAAGAAATAAATATTTACCCAAATTAGCGAGTGGCGAATGGTTGGGATGTTTTGGATTAACCGAGCCTAATCATGGAAGTGATCCTGGTGGTATGTTAACCAACTTTAAAGATGCAGGCGACCATGTAATTTTGAATGGTGCAAAAATGTGGATTCGCAACGCGCCTTTTTCTCAAGTGGCTGTAGTGTGGGCAAAGAATGAAGCTGGTGAAATTCAAGGGGTAATCGTAGAAAGAGGCATGGAAGGATTTACAACACCTACTACGCATGGCAAATGGAGTTTACGTGCTAGTGCAACAGGTGAATTGGTTTTTGATAATGTAAAAGTTCCGAAAGAAAATATTTTACCAAACGTAAAAGGATTAAAAGGTCCATTGGGATGTTTAACCAAAGCAAGATACGGCATCGCTTGGGGTGCAGTTGGTGCGGCAATGGATTGTTACGACATCGCGTTAAATTATAGCAAAGAAAGAATTCAATTTGGCAGACCAATTGGTGGATTTCAATTGCAACAAAAGAAACTGGCTGAAATGGTTACTGAAATCACCAAAGCTCAATTGATGAATTGGCGTTTAGGGGTTTTGATGAATGAAGGAAAAGTAACACCAGCTCAAGTTAGTATGGCAAAAAGAAATGCATGCGAAATAGCAACAAATATTTGTAGAGATGCACGACAAATGTTAGGCGGTATGGGCATTACAGGAGAATATCCAGTTATGCGTCACATGATGAATTTGGAAAGTGTTATAACATACGAAGGAACACACGACATCCATTTGTTAATCACAGGAATGGATATTACAGGAATGAATGCGTTTAAGTAGGTGTGTGTAAGGGTTGAACATTTTCAACCCTTATAAAGCGGTTTCGTTCAAAAGGTTAGGATTTTCAGCTGCCGATGTTGGTGTTTTCACCAATCATCAAAGAAAAAAATGAAATTGAAAACGTTTTCACTTCGTGCCTTAGTGTCTTAGTGACTTCGTGTTAAAAAAAACAATATGAAAAATATAAGCGTAATCGGAGCAGGTACAATGGGGAATGGCATTGCACATGTATTTGCACAAACTGGTTTTGATGTAACATTAATTGATGTGCAAACCGCACAATTGGAAAAAGCGATTGTAACGATCACTAAAAACCTCGATAGACAAGTTGCGAAAGGCACATTAACAGAAGATCAGAAAACAGAAGCGCTAAGTAAAATAAAAACAAACACATCTATATCAGATGGTGTTGCTCATGCAGATTTAGTGGTAGAAGCAGCAACAGAAAATGAAAAGTTGAAGCTTGACATTTTCAAGCAAATGGATGCTGCCGCGCCAGTTGGATGCATATTGGCTTCTAATACATCTTCGATTTCTATTACAAAAATTGCATCTGTTACCAAACGTCCAGAATCGGTAATCGGCATGCATTTTATGAATCCAGTTCCGGTTATGAAATTGGTTGAAATCATCAATGGATATGCTACTTCAAAAGAAGTAAATAGTACCATAACGGAGTTAAGTAAACGCTTGGGGAAAATTCCATGCACCGTAAATGATTACCCTGGTTTTATTGCCAACAGAATATTAATGCCAATGATTAATGAAGCAATCATCAGTTTATTTGAAGGTGTTGCAGGGGTTGAAGAAATTGACACCGTAATGAAACTTGGAATGGCTCATCCAATGGGACCTTTACAACTTGCAGATTTCATTGGTTTAGATGTTTGTCATAGTATTTTAAAAGTATTACACGACGGGTTTGGCAACCCAAAATATGCGCCATGTCCATTACTAACCAACATGGTTACCGCAGGTAAACTTGGCGTAAAATCTGGAGAAGGATTTTATAAATACACACCAGGTAGTAAGGAATTGGTGGTGAGTGAGGTGTTTGGGAAGTAGAGGTTTCAGACGTTCGAGATGTTTTAGAGGTTTGTGAGGTTTCGTTCAAAAGGTTGGAAGTATTTTCAATTAACTAGCTTATTCCTTTTATACAAAAAACTGCGTGTCTTTGCGCCTTTGTGCCTTCGTGTTTCAAAAAAACTTCGTGCCTTTGTGTTTCCCCCCTTTGCGTCTTTGCTACCTTGCGAGCTTTGCGCGAAACAAGCAAGGTTTAAAACACTTCGCTGGTTTAAGGTTTAATGATCTAACGTGGAAGTATTCTCCCTTTGCGACTTTGCTCCTTTGCGTGAAATAAAAAACTTCGTGTCTTTGCGCCTTTGTGCCTTCGTGTTTCAAAAAAACTTCGTGCCTTTGTGTTTCCCCCCCCTTTGCGTCTTTGCTACCTTGCGAGCTTTGCGCGAAACAAAAAATGTTCAAGAGGTTGGGAATTCTCGTCTGCCGATGTGGGTGTTTTCACCAATCATCAAAGAAGGAAAAGATTTGTTGTGGTAAGAATTAAAATTGTAAAATTTTGAAACTAACACCACTTCCTTATTCCTTATTTTAATTCATTATTTGTTATTACACAAAAACTCAAATTGGACCGAAATATAATCCAGCATCCAGCATCTCTCTCATCTCCTCTTACCCACCAACCCATACGAATGCTCAATCATTTCTTTGATGCTCATCCAAGGCAACAATCCATCTATTACTACTGTATTCCAATGTTTCTTATTCATGTGATATCCTGGCAAAACAGAATCTGGATATTGTATTCTAAGCTCTATAGCCAATTCTGGATTGCACTTTACATTTATTTTTAAGTAATCCTCCTCATCCAATGGCAAAAGCAAAAACATTTTGTTGTTGGTTTTAAACACAATTGTATCTGGACCAAAAGGAAAACTTTCGGTTACATCTTCTAAGCTTAATGCAAAGTCTCTTATTTCTTCTACATTCATTTTATAGCTAATTGAATTATAAATTTTTGTTGGAATTTATTGACACAAAGGATTTGAAACACGAATGCGCGTAAACGCGATTTTTTTGACACGAAGACACAAAGGCTCGAAGGCACGAAGTTTTTTATTTCACGCAAAGGAGCAAAGTCGCAAAGGGAGAATACTTCCACGTTAGATCATTAAACCTTAAACCAGCGAAGTGTATTAAGCCTTTATATCTACTTTGATGATTGGTGAAAACACCAACATCGGCAGACGAAAATGCCAACCTTTTGAACGCATTGAACTCATTGAACCTTTTGAACCAAACCTCTAAAACCTCACAAACCTCCTCTCCCTCCCAAAAAAATGCCCCTCATTTCTGAAGGGCATTTTCATTTTATTTTATGATTGATTATCTAATGATGGTTACATCAGATTTAACCGTGATTTTCTTTCCTGAAATCAATTGGAAATCTACTACAGCATAATAAGTACCATCCGGAACTGGCTTACCATTGTAAGTTCCATTCCAATCATTACGGTATGATTTGCTAGAGTATATTCTACTTCCGTATCTGTTAAATACAGTTACAGTAACATTTTTCAAACAATCAAACTGACCATATACAGACCAAAAATCGTTTATTCCATCACCATTTGGTGTAAATGCATTTTTAACTTTGATGCAATAAGGAATAACAGTGATGATTACGTTTCCAGTGCTATTACAACCAGCTACATTCGTAGCAGTTAATGTGTACGTTGTTGTAGTTACTGGTGTTGCAATTGGGTTTAAAATTGTTGTAGAGCTTAATGTATTGTCTGCTGGTGATGAAGTCCATAAATATGTACCCGCACCTGTTACCGTTCCACTCAATTGTGCAGATTCTCCTAAAATAATTGTTGCGTTTTGTCCAGCGTTTACATTTATTTGTGAGTTTGTTCTTACAACTACACGTTTTGTAACTGTACATTGTCCTAATGTAGCAAGCAATGTATATGTTGTTGCACCCAATGAAGTAGGTGTAGCAATTGGACTAGCAATTGAAGAATTAGGGCTTAATCCTGCACCAGACCAAGAGTATGTAGCTGCGTTTCCTGTTGTAGTTAATTCTACAGAACCACCCAAGCAAATTGTGGTATCTACTCTTGTTTGAACACTTAAATCATTTGTTAGTGCTACGGTGTTTGAGAAAGTCTTAATACAACCATTTAAATCTCTTACAGAAACAGTGTACGTTCCGTTTGTAACTGTAAAGTTTGGAGATGATTGATATGCGCCGCCATTAATGCTGTATTCATAAACATTTGCACCACCTGCTGCTTCTACGTTTAATGAACCATTTGGTGTAGCAGAACAAGTTGCATTTGTAGTAAATCCTTGAGCCGTTAATGGAGTTGGTTCAACTACATTGATGATTGTATCTCTAACGCAATTTGAATTATCTCTGATGGTTACAGTATATGTTCCTGCTACTAAATTTGAAAACAATCCACTTGATTGGAAAGCTCCTCCATTTAATGAATATTGGAAAACACCTGTTCCATTTAGGCCAGTAACATTAATAGATCCTGTACTTCCGCCGTTACAACGTACGTTTGAAATATTGTAAGTACCTGCTACTAAATTTGGATCTGCAGTAACAACTACTGTTTTAATTCCGATACAAGTTGTACCAACAATTCTAAATTTGATGGTGTATGTTCCTGGAGCAAAATTGAAAATATTTGATGTTTGCCATGTTACTCCATTATCAGCTGAATATTCAAATGTACCTGGAGCTCCTGAAGCAAAAATAGCTACGGTTCCAATTCCTGCAGTTGCACATGATGCAGCTGATGCAGCATAAGCAGCAGATAATGGATTATTTGAAATTACTCGAATTGTATCCGCCCCGTAGATAAATGCATTCGGATTGTTGAATGATGCGTATTTTGAACGAACGATGTAAGTTGTATTTCCTTGTGGACAAACATTAGGGAAAGAAACAGATAATGTATTGCTTCCGATACCTGTAGTATCTCCTGTTGCAATTAAGGTGCCATTTAAGTCATACAATTCAACTCCACGAAATAAAGATGGACCAGATGCTGGAACGAAACGCCATGTTTCATTCATGTTACGTGCACCCCAGTTTGGACCTTCTGCTGTTCTTCCAGGAGCCATAAGACCTTTATCTTTATTGGCGTTATGCAATCCAATCATTTTTCTGCCTTGGTTCCAAGTTGGACATTGTTCTGCACTAAATACAAAAACTTCGATAATGCCTAAACCTTCGTATAAAACGATTTGGTGGGTATTTTCAATTAAGTTTTGACAAGTGGTGCTGAATTGTGGCACTTTATAATAGCTTACAACAAATCTTCTGTGTGGTGAAACACCCAAAACTTGATACTTTATTTGTTGTGTTGGAGAAGTAGTATAGAATGGATCGATATCATGAAATACGCCCATGATCAAAGATTTGTCATAAGCGATATCTGGTACATCTCCTGCTGTCATGCTGTAATGAGAATATGCACCTGCTTTAGAAACGTCGAAAGACACAAAACCATTTGAACTAATGATTAAAGAATTGTATGGTGACGCAGCATCATCATAAAAAGGAAACTGAAATGGCAATGTTACAGTACCAGAATAAGTATCATCCTGTGTTAAACTAGTTGAAGAACCAGGTGTAGCAGGGCTTACATACGGATTGAAACATCCGTTTGGACCTGTTAATGGATTGATTACGTATGAATTTGTAGATGAACGTACATCAGGAATTTTTGCTTTTAATGTGATACAAGGTGTAACACAACCATCAATAGTAGTGTCTCTTGAACAGCTAAACGCGAAACCAGTTTGTGCATTAATTTTTGAAGTAAATGCTATTAAAAATAAAATTGTGATCAGTTGAATCTTTCTCATGTTATGTAGCTTTATTAAATTGATTTTTTATTGATTTGAATTTGAATTATTTTTTCTTAAGGTCGAATTGTAATCCAACTTCATGTGCACCGTCTGAATAAATGTTTATTGGAGATGTGTAGTAATCATAAGAATAAGAAGCTCTTACACGTTGAAATAATTTCATTCCAGCTTGAACGCTCCAAAATTGATTTACCCTCCAATCTAAAGCCCACCATATCTTATCCTGATAGTCCACTTTAGCTCCAAAATCTATTTCTGTCGGTGAGTTTTCAATCAAACGAACCAATGTAAATGGCACAACATAAACATCTTCACCTGTTTGTATTTTATAATTTGCCGTGAAATTGTAATGACGATATAATCTTCCATCCAATGTTGTATTTGGCACATCAGTCAATTGTAGTTTAGCACCAATCAACTGACTAGCTGCTGCACCTATGCTCAATTTTTCGTTGGTGAAATAAACACCAAACCCTGCATCAAATGCAAACTTGTTTTTTACACCTACTAGAGCAGGGTCTGTACCAACATCTAATTTTGATTTATCTACTGCATATTGAAACCCGCGCATCTCTAACCCAATGCCCAATTTGTTTTTTTTGTTGGCAGATTTTACGTGATATGACAAAGCCAATTGACCTCCAGTTCTACTAGTTGGACCTGTTTCATCTTTGTATAAATAATAAGAAACACCAGTTGTATATTTTGGCAAATCGAAATCCCCATATTGCATAATGGTTTTTGGCCCATTGAAACCAGACCACTGGCTTCTGTAAGCAAAGCCTAATTTGTTAACGTTCGACATCCCAGCAGCTGCAGGATTGTACATAGTATTGTGTTGCAAGAATTGACTCATAAAATGCAATTGCTGAGATTGAGCAACAAAAAATACTGAAATCAAGGTGAGTGTTAGTAAAATTTTTCTCATGTCTGAATTTAAAATTTATTTCTTAATACGTATAGTATGAATAAAAGTAAAAAAAAATGTTAACACAACGCCGAAAAATTTTTAATTATTTGGCTTTTT
>CALQKL020000058.1 GCA_943331145.2 Chitinophaga pinensis | reverse complement strand
GATGACCCCGTTGATGAAAAAGGCAATGTAAAAGATCCGTATAAAGTTCAAACAGATATCGTGTTTCCTTATCGGTAGAATGATGAAATTTGTTTTGTAAAATAAATATATAACGCTTTCAATTCCGGGTAGTTGGCCAGTAAGTTTTCATGCTGTTCAATAGCAGTGGTATCATTCCTAATTGCGGGACCCGTTTGAACCTGATTGGGATAACTATTTTTTAATCGATTGGCGGTTTCAAAAATAAGTGGCTTCAACAAATCAAATTCCAATTGTTCTTTTTTACAATAGTCGGCTGCCATTGTATATAAATGATTGGTAAAATTGTTTACAATAACGGCAGAAAGATGAAGCTTTAATCGCATATTATCATTTGCAAAAGCTACATGACTTGATATTTTTTTACCAATTTGCATAATCATTTCAATCACTTCTTTATTATTGCCATCCACTAAAAATGGGATTTCGGGAATGGCATCAATTTCTTTTCTTAAACTTTGAAGTGGATATAAAACACCAAATTGATTGGTCACATTTTCTAAAACATTTATAGAAACAGAACCTGCTGTATGTAATATTAGTTTGTTGTTTTTAGGAATATAATTAACTACCTCATGAATTACTTTATCAGAGACGGCAATTAAATAAACGTCAGCGGTTTCATCCATTGGTGATGAAAAATCTGAAGCAGAACAATTTAAAGCATTTGCTAAAATTTCGGCATGCTTTATATTTCTGCTAATTACCTGGCTAATGTAAAAACCATTTGCCTGAAGCAATTGGGACACTATGGTGGCGGTGTTTCCAGAACCAATAATTACAACCTGCATGCGAATTAAATTAAAATTAGAAATTAAAAAATCAAAAAATCATATGAACATATCAAATAAAAAATACGTTAGTGAAAAAACACATTTTTTTTGTTGAAAAAACATTTGTCTAAAATTGTACATTTTTAAAACTCAACAAAAATCAAATCAGCACTGCATTTCACTAGACATTTAAGAATTTAAAAGAACCATCAATCATAAGATAATTCATATAAATTGTGTGTTTCAAAGTTGACTGTTTTAGATAAATAGTTTTGTTTTTTCAAAATTAATCTAATATTGCATCAGAATTTGCGATTTATTTTCAGCAATTTCAAAAACAAAAAAAGCATTTTTATACATATATATTATGGCAAAAAACTTATTAATTGTGGAGTCCCCGGCTAAAGCAAAAACCATTGAAGCCATTTTAGGGAAGGATTTTGAGGTAAAAAGTTGTTATGGTCACATTCGTGATTTGGAAAAAAACGACATGGGTATAGATATCAATAATCATTTTTTACCCAAATATATTATCCCAGATGAAAAGGAACGCGTAGTTCGAGAACTAAGGGCAATTGCAAAAAAATCCGATGAGGTTTGGTTGGCTTCCGATGAGGACCGCGAAGGTGAAAGCATCAGCTGGCATTTAGCGGAAGTTTTAAATTTGGATCCTGCTACTACAAAGCGTATTGTTTTTCATGAGATTACAAAACCTGCCATTCAAAAAGCCGTTCAAAATCCTAGATTAATAAACATGAATTTGGTGAATGCACAACAAGCTAGACGTGTGTTAGATCGTATTGTTGGTTTTGAATTAAGTCCTGTTTTATGGCGTAAAATTGGGCAAAAGGGTGGATTAAGTGCAGGAAGGGTTCAAAGTGTTGCCGTAAAATTAATTGTTGAAAAAGAACGTGAAATCAATCATTTCAATGCTGTTGCGAGTTTTAAAATTGAAGCCTCTTTATCTGCAACTGATTTAAATAATAAAACGGTAGCTTTTAAAGCAGAAGGTGGCAAATACACCGAATCTGATGACGCAGAAAAATTCTTAAACTCTTGTATTGGCGCTAATTACATCGTTAACGACATTCAAGTTCGTCCAGGTAAAAGAACACCTGCCCCACCATTCACCACATCTACCTTACAACAGGAAGCCAGTAGAAAATTGGGCTATGGTGTAAGTAAAACCATGTTGCTTGCACAGAAATTGTATGAAAGTGGTAAGATCACGTACATGAGAACAGATAGTGTGAATTTAAGTGATACGGCAATGGAAGGCATTACCGCAGAAATCAACAAAAGTTATGGTGGTAAATATCTTCAAGTAAGAAAATATAAAAATAAAAATGAGAGTGCGCAAGAAGCGCATGAGGCAATTCGTCCTACATACATGGAAAACCATACGGTAAACGACCCCGAGCTTAACCGACTTTACGAACTTATTTGGAAAAGAACCATCGCTTCGCAAATGAGTGATGCAGAATTTGAAAAAACTACTGCTAAAATAAACATCAGTACCAATCAACAGCAGCTTACTGCTACAGGCGAAGTGTTGAAATTTGATGGCTTTTTAAAAGTGTATTTAGAAAGTACCGATGATGAAGAAACAGAATCAGAAGAAGGAGAAAGCCGCTTACCAAATCTAACGGTTGGTCAACAATTGGCTTTCAACCAAATGACGGCTACTGAAAAATACACCAAACATTCTGCCCGTTATACTGAGGCATCTCTGGTTAAAAAAATGGAAGAATTGGGCATCGGTCGTCCAAGCACTTATGCACCTACTATTTCTACCATTATAAAAAGAACATACGTAGAGAAAAAAGACAAAGAAGCCGTTAAAAGAAACTTCAGAATCATCAAGTTAAAGAACGATAAAATTGAAAAAGTAACCGAACAAGAAAATACAGGTGCAGAAAAATCAAAACTTTTCCCTACTGATTTGGGTTTGGTAGTAACTGATTTCTTAAGCCAGCATTTTAAAAATGTAATGGATTATTCGTTTACGGCTAATATTGAAAAAGAATTTGATGATATCGCAGAAGGAAAAATCATTTGGAATAAAATGGTAGAAAACTTCTACACCCCTTTCCACACTGGCGTTTCACATACTTTAGAAACTGCTGAGCGTGCTGTTGGAGAGCGCATGTTGGGCGTTACAGAAGAAGGCAAGCCGATGATAGCGCGTATGGGAAGATACGGCCCAATGGTACAAATTGGTGCACAAACTGATGAAGAAAAACCACGTTTTGCTAAATTAAAAGCAAGTCAAAGTATAGAAACCATCACATTTGAAGAAGCACTCGAATTGTTTAAATTACCGCTTACGCTTGGCGAGCACGAAGGGATGGAGGTATCTGTAAATATCGGCCGTTTTGGACCTTATGTAAAATGGGGTGAGCAATTTGTATCTATTCCAAAAGGAGAAGAGCCAACAGAGGTTGATATTGCCAGAGCAATCGAAATTATAAATGCAAAGCAAGTAGAAGATGCTCCTATAGGATTTTATGATGAGAAGCCCATCACCAAAGGGAAAGGCAGATTTGGTCCTTTTATAAAATGGAACGATTTATTCATCAACATACCAAGGGCCTACAATTTCGATATCCTTACTCAACAAGATTGTAATGAGCTAATTGAGAAGAAAATTGAAAAAGAATCCAATCGATTTATTCAACAATGGCCGGAAGAAAAGATTGCTTTAGAAAATGGCAGATGGGGCGCGTTTATTCGATTTGGAAAGAAAATGCTGAAACTTACTGGGCAAGGTGCTAATGGGAAATATACACCTGAAGAATTGGCTGTAATTGATTTAGAAACGGTTAAAAAAATGATTCTTCAACAAGAACCAAAAGCATTTGACAAAAAAGCACCGGCTAAGAAGAAGGCAGTGGTTAAAAAAGCAGCACCCAATAAGAAAAAATAATTGACGTTTATTTAATCTTGTCTACTTTTAATTGCTACATTTTCTACTTAAGTTTGCTTGAGAAAATTAAGGTTTAATTCTTTTGATAAAACCAAACACCCTTTAAAACCCAAACTTCAATTTGGTACAATTTTTTAAAATAGTAGACCATCAAACCATCGCCATTGATAAACCATCTGATGGCACTTGGGTGAATATTTTGCCTCCACTTCGCCAAGAAGAGTTTTCGGAGTTGAGTGAAGAGTTGGAAATACCTATCGATTTTTTAAAAGATTCATTGGATATAGATGAAAGAAGCCGATACGAATTGTCGGACAATGTGAAATTGATTGTCATCAAAACCCCAACAGAAAACAATTCATTTAATGAAAGCGATGCTTTTTATATAACGATTCCCATTTGTATCATTTTAACGAACGGGCAAATTGTAACAGTAAATTCATTTGAAAACGAAGCCATAAAAAAATTCTTAAATAGTTTTCAAAATCGCCATCCCGATAAAAAAAATATGATGGCATTGAAGGTATTTGAAAAGATAACGATGAATTTCCAAGAGTATCTAAAAGAAATAAACCACCGTAGAAATATTCTTGAACAGAAGTTATATGATGCCAATAGAAATGAGGAGTTGCTGCAATTGATGCGTATCCAAAAGAGTTTGGTTTATTTTGTAACTGCGCTTAGAAGCAACGAGTTGTTGATGATGAAAATGGCACGTACGGATTTTTTAGGATTGAACGAAGATGAAAAGGATTTTTTAGATGATTTAATTATTGAAACTTCTCAGGCGTTAGAAACCGCACATACTTATACCAATATCTTAAGTAGCTCCTTAGATGCTTTTGCCAGTATCATAAGCAACAATCAAAATGAAGTATTGAAACGTTTAACTACATTAACCATCTTTTTAAGTATACCGGTTTTGATTGCCAGTATTTATGGGATGAATGTACCTCTACCCTTTCAGCATTCACCTTATGCATTTTGGATCCCGGTGATGATTTGTTTTTTCATACTTGGATTTGCTTTGTTTAATTATGTTCGTAGATTAAAAAAATAATCATGTTTAATATCCGGGTATATGGATTACTAATCAACAATGAACAAGAGATTTTGGTTAGCGATGAGTTAATCAAAGGAAAATATTATACGAAATTTTGTGGCGGAGGTTTAGAATTTGGCGAAGGAACACACGAATGTTTGATTAGAGAATTTAAAGAAGAAATGGATCTTAATGTTGAAGTTGTGGAGCATTTATATACCACCGATTATTATCAACCAAGTATGTTCAATCCCCAACACCAGATGATGTCCATCTATTATATTGTGCGTGCATTGGAACCCATCAAAATCAAGTTAAAAGAAACTGCTTTTGACTTTGATGAAACGCAGATTAAAAAACATGCTGAAACAGGACAAACAGAAAGTTTTAGATTTATACCACATCACTTATTTTCACCCGATTTGCTGAGTTTGCCAATAGATAAAATTGCAGCTAAAGTTTTTAAAGAAAAAACAGCCCCCAAATAAAAAGCCAACCGTTTGAACGATTGGCTATCAAAAAATAATTATGTTGTTTATTAAACTACCCCCACAAAGATGTTGGATAAACCTTCGTTTCAATTAAATGATCAATGCTGGCTTTTACACTAGGTGCATCTTCTTTATATGTAACACCAAACCATTGAGAAGTTGTTGGTATCACTTTAATTGAATTAGATGCATCTTGAATAAAAGTATCCGCAACAATTGGGATGAAAAATTCTGCTTTTAAATTTTCTTTGTTTTGAGGCACGAATGCTTCAAAAAGTGATTTGGAAGATTCAAAAACGTTTGGATGAAAACACCAAAAATTCATTGACACGCTAGAATTTCCTGAAACTTCAATTGCATTTCCGTCTTCTTCAAACACTACTTTTCCTGAATCCGCTTTATAAATTTTTGTTCTTTCTTTTATAGAAATTAAATTTTGCGCAGCATCTACTTCACACACACCTCTACTTACGGTTCCATTTTCACTTAAGGTTTTGTCCAATTGATAACCAATAATTGCATAGGTATTCTCATTGCAATTTTGCGTTAAAAATTCAGCAGCTTTTACAAATGCATCCTCACCATAGTAATCATCCGCATTAATAACAGCAAACGGCTCTTTCACTGCATCCATCGCACATAAGACGGCATGTCCAGTACCCCAAGGTTTTGTTCTATCCGCAGGGACATCCGTTTCGTTTACAAATGAATTCATTTCCTGAAACACATAATCCACCTCAATTTTACCGATTAGTTTATTACCAAAATTTTGTTTGAAGTTTTCTGCAAAATCTTTTCTGATGATAAAAACAACTTTCCCAAACCCAGCTTTAATGGCATCATAAATTGAATAATCCATGATGGTTTCTCCTGACGGACCAAAGCCTTCTGTTTGTTTCATACTTCCGTATCTGCTTGCCATACCTGCTGCTAATATTAATAATGTAGGTTTCATTTTTTTTAATTTTTACCAATCCTAAGTTCTATTTGATGATTGTATTGAATAGAATATGTTATTTGATTTTTTTAAACGTCAAATTCCGTTTACTTTTAGTTATGCGAATTTACTAAAATCAATTGTATTCATATAAAATGAATTTAAAACAAATAGACATAAAATTTGATTCTGTAAAGCATCAAATGTTGGATATGTTAGGTATTGAGTGGTTAATCGCTCGTTTAGATTTGATACATCCTATTGTATCAGGGAATAAATTATATAAGCTTTATTTTTATATTCAAGATGCTCTAGCTACAAAAAAAAACATATTAGTTACCAAAGGAGGTGCATATTCGAATCATCTTGTAGCTTCTGCTTATTATGCACAATTGAATGGTTTAAAAAGCATTGGCTTGGTAAGGGGTGAAAAAGCAGCTCAACAATCTCATACTTTACAACAATGTGAAACATGGGGTATGCAATTAGCATATTTTTCTCGGGAAGATTATCCCCAAATAAATGAAGATAAAATTCAAGAATATATATCATTTGATAAGGATCAATGTTTTTTTATTCCTGAAGGTGGTTATGGAATTACGGGAACAAAAGGAGCTTCACTCATCATGGAAGCAATTTCTTCATTAAACCCAAATTACATCACAATTGCTGTTGGAACTGGGTGTACTTTATCTGGCTTACTTTACAACAAAAATTCACAAGCAAAAATAATTGCAGTTCCTGTTCTTAAAGGATTTCATGATTTAGAAAAAAATATGACTGAGTTACTAGAATCTCAAACACCACTCAATTTCGAAGTATTTAATGATTATCATTTTGGCGGATATGCTAAAAAAAATCATGAACTCTTACAATTCATGAATACATTTTATGTAGAAAATAATATACCCACCGATTTTGTATATACAGGTAAAATGATTTACGCCATTTGGGATAAAATAAAGTCAGGTTATTTCACTAATGGAAGCAAAATTATCAGTATTCATACAGGCGGATTACAAGGGAATTTATCGCTACCGGATGGAACATTAGTTTTTTAATTCAAAAGCTATGGTTATATATTTGCAATACATTTTTTAAGAAGACATTTTTGTTTGATACGATATGAAAACGTTGAACTACTTATTATTATCCATTTTCTTATTTTGCTCAACGTTTGTTTTTGCCCAAAATGTACTACCTGATGTTACTGTAAATAATTTGAACAAAAAAGTAATTGTAAGTTGGTTAAATGAATATAAAAAACCCATTCAAAATATTTTCATTCAACGTTCTTATGATAGTTTGAAAAATTTCTCTACAATTGGAACAGTATTAAACCCTTTAAATCTTGAAAATGGTTATCCAGATTTAACACCTCCTTACGATAGAATGTTTTATAGAGTTACCATAACTTTTGAGAACGGCGAATATGAAATCGGAAAATCGGCACGGCCAACCATTAATCCAATCGAATTAAAAGATATGGATGTTACTGCAATGCCAATTAAAGTAATCAAAAAAGAAATTGTAAAAGAAACAATAAAAGAAGAAATAATAAAAGAAGAAACAAAAGTAGACAGTAATCTTGAATCTGCTGAAAGCTACGATACTACTGACATGATATTGCTAAAGCCGAATGAAAAAATAAATCCAATAAAAAAAACAGATTCAATAAAGGGTGTCATAAACTTAGAAAAATCCATTAAAACAGATTTGAAAAAATCAATAGAAACAGCATTTCCTAGTTTACATATTTATACCAACAAACTAAATGTTGTTGTAATCAATTTGCAAAACACTGCTAATAAAAAATATGTTTTAAAATTCTTTGACGAAAAAGAAAAACAAGTTTTTGAGATTAAGCATGTTCCTGATGATTATTTGTTTATTGAAAAATCAAATTTTGTACATCCAGGATGGTTCAATTTTGAGTTATATGAAGATGGCGTATTAATAGAAAAGAACAAAGTATTTTTAGCAAAGGATAAAGTAAAAAACAACTAATCATCAAGATTCCGTAATAAGGGATACGTCAAACACTTGTTCGAATTTTTGTTTTACAATAAATTTCATTTCTTCGGGATCAACTTTTCGGTTGATTTCTTTTTCAACAGACGTTACATTTTTTCCTTGAATGCCACAAGGTATGATGTTTGAAAAATAATTCAAATCTGTATTTACGTTTAATGCAAATCCATGCATGGTAATCCAACGGCTACATCTTACGCCCATCGCACAGATTTTCCTTTCCTTACCTTGAATATCTGCATCAATCCAAACACCAGTTTCACCTGTGCTTCGTTGTCCAATTATACCAAATTCTTTTATTGACAAAATAATTACTTCCTCAATATTTCTAAGGTATAGTCCGATGTCTGTTTTAAATTTTTCTAAATCCAGAATGGGATATCCAACCAATTGTCCGGCTCCATGATAAGTAATGTCCCCGCCTCTATTGGTTTTGAAAAATTGAATGTTCTGTTGATCTAATTCATCTTCACTTAGCAACACATTTTCTATGTCTCCACTTTTTCCTAAGGTGTATACATGCTTATGTTCGCAAAAAATTAAATGATGCGTGGTAGGTAGTGTTGATATGTCCTGAGTTGTATTTTGATTGCGCCAATTCGTTTTTAGGGCTACATTATTTTGCAAGACCTTCTCTTGTAAATCCCAGGCTGATTTGTAATCTATCATGCCCCAATCTTCAAAATGCACCTGTTGTTTCATTTGGTAGATATTAATTAAAAATTCAAAAGTAAAAATTCAAAAAAATACATTTTACTTTTAAAATTTTCGACGAACTTGGCAAGCAAGATTTTTCACATTTCACATTTCACATTTCACATTTCACATTTCACATTTCACATTTCACATTTCACATTTCACATTTCACATTTCACATTTCACATTTCACTTTTTACTTTTCACTTTTTACTTATTCTCCCAACAAATTTACCGAACTAAATGAAAGCGGTAAAAGCAAAGAAGCATGTTCAAATACAAAAACCTTTCCTTCCATACCGCTGATAATCAAACGGATTTTTTGATGGGTTCGATGTTCGTATTCAGAAATGGCCTGACGACACATGCCGCAAGGGGAAACGGGTTCATCGCTCTCTCCTAGTGTATTATGGTAAGAAATATAGAGTGATTTTATGGGCATTTCTGGAAATAAAGTAGCCGCATTTCCCAAAAGAACTCTTTCTGCGCAAACACCTACTGGATAAGAAGCATTTTCCTGATTTGAACCTTTTATGATTTCGCCATTGTTTAAAATGGCTACAGCACCAACTTTAAATTTGCTATATGGAGCATATGCTAAAGCTGTTGCTTTTCTTGCATCTTCCATTAACTTTTTGTCTTCCGTATTAAGTTCTTCGATTGATTCAAAAACCTCAAACTCAAACTGAATGGTTTGTTTGTGCATAAATACTATTTTATTAGATTAAACAAACGCTTCCATCTTGGTCCATTTTCCCAACTAAACCAAATCATTGAAGCTTTTCCTACGATATGATCTTCTGGAACGAAACCCCAATAACGACTATCCAAAGAATTATGTCTGTTATCTCCCATCATCCAGAAATAATTCATTTTAAATGTATACGAGTTTGATTTTACTCCATTGATATAAATTTCGCCATTTTTATTTTCAAATTTATTTCCTTCATATACAGCAATACATCTTTGATAACGAATCAAATTATCTGGAGTTAAAGGAATAGTCATGCCTTTTTGTGGAACAACTAGTGGACCAAAATTATCTGCCGACCATTTGTAACCGGTATTTTTTTCACAAATTTCTGTGCTGTAATAAGGAAAAATTTGTGGATCTGGTTCCATTATGAAATCAGTCAATTTATATCCAGCAGGTAATTTTAGTGATTTTTTTTCTTCGTTGGTAATATTTACCAATTGAACATTTGGAGAACCTAAATCTCTAATATCTCCGATATCATCACCAACGTGCATTTTAATGCCAATTGAATTCAATAAATCCTGATCAATGGTCGTATTAACAGGAGCTTCGAGTTTATAATACCTTTCTGAAGCAGGGAAAAAATCTTGAGGTTTATTATTTATAAAAACTTGTCCATTTACGATTTTCAATTCATCTCCACCAACGGCTACACAACGCTTAATAAAGTTTTCTCTTTTATCAACAGGGCGTGTAATAATAATATCACCATAATTTTGGTATACAGTTTCGATACCCAATTGACGAACAGCTTCATAATAAGTAACCCTACTGCCAAAATTCACTTCATCATTAATTAGCGTATCATTTACTGGAAAGTTAAAAACGGTTACATCATTTCTTTGAACAGGTTGAGCAAACCATCTTTCGTAAGGTATTTTAATCCATTCTGAATATGATTTTCCACCGGTAATTGGCATGGTATGATGAACAAAGGGCATAGCAATGGGTGTGTTGGGTACTCTTGGTCCGTAGCTAAATTTGCTAACGAATAAGAAGTCGTTAACCAACAACGTTT
>CALQKL020000057.1 GCA_943331145.2 Chitinophaga pinensis | reverse complement strand
GGAGCAAGAGATTTTGTGGTGCCAAGTAGAATGAATGCTGGACAATTTTATGCATTGCCTCAATCACCACAAACCTTTAAACAATTGTTGATGGTAAGCGGTTATGATCGATACTACCAAATTGTAAAATGTTTTAGAGATGAAGATTTAAGGGCTGATCGTCAACCAGAATTTACACAAATAGATTGTGAAATGTCGTTTGTGGAACAAGAAGACATATTGAACATGTTTGAGAATTTGGTAAAAAGAATTTTTAAGGATGTAAAAAACATAGATTATATCGAATCTGTAGAAAGGATAACATGGGAAGAAGCCATGTGGAATTTCGGAAACGATAAACCAGATATTCGTTTCGATATGAAATTGTGTAACCTCAAATTTCCAGCACATACTTTTCCAAATAAAGCAGATATTTCAGCATTAATAAGTGGCGTTGATTTTAAAGTTTTTGATGAATCTGAAACGGTAATTGCATTATCTGCGCCAGGATGTAGCGAATATACACGTAAGCAAACCGATGAACTAACGGAATGGGTTAAACGTCCGCAAATAGGAATGAAAGGATTGGTGTATATCAAATGTAATCCTGATGGCAGCTTTAAAAGCAGTGTTGATAAATTTTATACTGAGGATAAATTAAAAGCAATTGCAGCATCCACAGCAGCACAACCTGGCGATATAATTTTTATTGTTGCTGGTGCTGAAGAAAGAACGCGTAAAGCGGCTAGTGAGCTGCGTTTGCATTTGGCACAACAATTGGGAAAGCGTAATCCAGAAGTATTCAAATTGTTATGGGTACTTGATTTTCCATTATTTGAATATGCTGAAGATGACAATCGTTGGGTTGCCCGTCATCATCCATTTACTTCTCCAAAACCTTCTGATATTGATACCATGATTAACAATAATCCAGTTATTGAAAATCCATCAGAATATTTAAAACATCCTTATGCCCATATCAAAGCCAATGCCTATGATATGGTGTTAAACGGAAATGAAATTGGTGGTGGTAGTATTCGAATTTTCCAAAAAGAATTACAGCAAAAAATGTTTGCTGCTTTAGGCATGGATGAACATGAGCAACAACATAAATTTGGATTTTTATTGGGTGCTTTCGAATATGGAGCTCCTCCGCATGGTGGTATTGCTTTTGGTTTCGACAGACTTTGTTCTATTTTAGGCGGTAGCGAAAGCATCAGAGATTTCATTGCTTTTCCTAAAAACAATAGCGGCAGAGATGTAATGATTGATGCACCTTCAACTATTGACGACAAACAATTTGATGAGCTTCAGATTAAACTTGATTTAAAAGATTAATAAACATAAATGCAACTTCCTCCTTTAGCAGAAAGACTTCGTCCTCAAATTTTAGATGATTTGATTGGACAAGAACATCTTACGGGAAAAGGAAGTATTTTAAGATCCGCCATTGAGCAAGGAAAAATTCCGTCTATAATTTTATGGGGTCCTCCAGGCGTGGGAAAAACAACCATTGCAGGAATAATTGCCAATACATTAAATCAGCCTTTTTTTACATTAAGTGCCATTTCATCTGGTGTTAAAGATATTCGTGAAGTAATTGAAATGGCTAAAACGAAGAACGGTGCTATTTTATTTATAGATGAAATTCACCGATTCAATAAAGGGCAACAAGATGCATTGTTGGGTGCTGTTGAAAAAGGCATCATCACCTTAATTGGAGCTTCCACCGAAAATCCTTCATTCGAAGTAAATAGTGCGTTATTGAGTAGAAGTCAGGTGTATGTGTTGAAAGCTTTGTCTGAAAAGGATTTGAATCAACTTTTACAAATTGCTTTAGAAAAAGATGTTACAATAAATTCAAAAAAAATAGTTTTAAAAGAAACGGAATCATTAATTCGCTTATCTGGTGGAGATGCCCGAAAGCTTTTGAATCTGTTTGAACTGGTTTGTGATCAACTTGGTGCGAATGGAGTAGTTACAGATGAATTGGCGATGCAAATTGCGCAGCATAAAATTGCCTTGTATGATAAAACGGGTGAGCAGCATTACGACATCATTTCTGCATTTATAAAAAGTATGCGCGGTAGCGATCCAAATGCAGCCGTGTATTGGCTGGCGAGGATGATTGAGGGTGGGGAAGATGTGAAATTTATTGCCAGAAGAATGATGATTTTTGCTAGCGAAGATATTGGAAACGCTAATCCAAATGCATTGTTATTGGCCAATACTACTTTTCAATCGGTGAATGTTATTGGTTATCCCGAAAGCAGAATTATACTCTCTCAATGTGCTGTTTATTTGGCTACATCTGTAAAAAGCAATGCTTCTTATTTGGCTATTGATGAGGCTTTAGCAATGGTAAGAAAAACGGGAGATTTGCCTGTGCCTCTTCATCTTAGAAATGCCCCAACTAAAATGATGAAGCAAATGGATTATGGTAAGGATTATCAATATGCACATCAATTTGAAAATAATTTTGTGCTTCAAGAATTTTTGCCCGAAGCCATTTCTGGAACAAGGTTTTATTCGCCACAGAAAAATGCAAGAGAAGAAGAAATTCGACAATTTTTAAAGACGCGTTGGAAAGAAATTTATGGCTATTAAATAAAAAATATGCGCTCATTAAACTGGACATACAAACATTTTACTGCATTAAATACACAAGAATTATACACCATACTTTCGCTTAGAAGTGAGGTGTTTGTAGTAGAACAAAATTGTGTGTATTTGGATACAGATAAAAAAGATTTAGACGCTTGGCATTTATGTGGATGGCTAGATGATGTATTGGTTGCTTATGTGCGCATTCTGGCACCAGGTATTTCTTATGAAGAGGCCAGTATCGGTAGGGTGCTGACAAATCCTGCATTTCGTAAAAATGGATATGGTATTGAATTAATGAAAGTTGCCATTGAAAAGACTTTACACCAGTTGGGTGTTCAAAAAATAAAAATAGGGGCACAATTATATCTATTGAATTTCTACAGCAATTTAGGTTTTATACAAACCAGCGAAGTGTATATGGAAGATGGGATTCCACACATTGAAATGCTTCTTGAAAAAGAAATAGGTTAATCAAAAACAGGTTACATCAATTCTGCTTTTACATATTTTGCCGTAATGCTTTCTTTTATAGAAACCATTTTTTCGGGCGTGCCTTCATACAAAACTTTTCCACCTCCATTGCCACCTTCTGGTCCAATGTCGATGATGTGATCAGCCACTTTTATCATATCCAAATTGTGCTCAATGACCAAAACGGTATTGCCTCTATCTACCAATTTCTGTAGTACATCAATCAGTAATCCAATATCTTGAAAATGAAGCCCAGTGCTGGGTTCATCTAAAATGTAAAAGGTTTTTCCCGTATCTCTTTTTCCCAATTCTGTTGCTAGCTTTACCCTTTGCGCTTCGCCACCGCTTAAAGTAACCGCACTTTGTCCTAGTGTGATATAGCCTAGTCCTACATCTTGTAATACTTTTACTTTTCTGTAGATATATGGAACTGCTGAAAAGAATTCTACGGCTTCTTCAACAGTCATGTTTAATACATCACTAATTGATTTTCCTTTATAACGAATTTCAAGTGTTTCTCGGTTGTATCTTTTGCCATTACATTTTTCACAATGCACCATTACATCAGGTAAGAAATTCATTTCGATTACACGCATACCACCACCTTCGCAGGTTTCGCATCGTCCACTTTTTACATTAAACGAAAAACGACCTGCTTGATAACCCCTGATTTTTGCCTCAGGTACAGATGCAAATAGCGTTCTGATGTCTGTAAAAAAACCACAGTAAGTTGCAGGATTGCTTCTTGGCGTTCTTCCAATTGGACTTTGATCTATTTCTATTACTTTGTCAATATGCTCCAAACCCTTTACTGACTTGTATTTCAGCGGGGCTGTTTTTGAGTTATAGCAATATTGATTTAGAATGGGGTATAATGTTTCGTTTATTAAAGTAGATTTTCCGCTACCACTAACGCCCGTAACAAAAATCAATTTTCCTAACGGAAACGAAACAGATATATTTTTCAGGTTGTTTCCACAGGCGCCATTAACTACAATGGTATTTCCATTTCCTTTTCTTCTTTCAACTGGAACCGCGATTTTTTTCGTACCATTCAAATATTGTGCTGTGTCTGAATTGCTATTAATTACATCTTGAGGTGTTCCTTGTGCTACAATTCTTCCCCCATGAATACCCGCTTTCGGCCCAATATCAACCAAGTAATCTGCAGCAAGCATAATGTCTTTATCGTGCTCAACCACTAAAACCGAATTTCCGATATCTCTTAAATTACATAGCGCATTTATTAGTCGTTGATTATCGCGTTGATGCAAACCAATACTCGGTTCATCCAAAACGTACGTAATGCCTTGAAGCTGCGATCCGATTTGGGTTGCCAATCGAATACGTTGATATTCGCCACCACTTAAACTTTTTGATGGGCGACTTAAAGTGAGATAGGTTAAACCTACATTTAGTAAGAATTGTAGACGCTCTCTGATTTCTTTAAGCACATCTTTTGCAATTTCATTTTGCTTTTTAGATAATCTTTTTTCAACATCAGCAAACCATTCACTTAACACATCCAAATCCATTTCGCTCAATTCTGCGATATTTTTATTATCCACTTTAAACCACAAACTTTCTTTCTTAAGTCTTGTGCCCTCGCAGGTTTCACAAGCTTTTAAAATCATAAATTTTTCCGCCCAATCCCTAACTGCATCTGATGTATTTGTAGATGAAAACCAACGTTTAATCATATTTATCGCACCTTCATATTCATCTGGATAAAAGCTCGACGTTTTTTCGCTGAAATTAGATGCATCATTTAAATCAATTTCTTCAAGAACTTCTTCCATACCATATAAAAGTAAATTCAATGCTTTTTCTGGTAATGTTTGAATTGGCTTATCTAAACTGAATTTGTATTTTTTTGCCAATTGTTGCACTTGCTTAAAAGACGTCACATCTCTTGCTTCTCCAATAGGAACTATTCCACCTTGATTTACAGTTTTTGTATCATCTGGAATGATAGATTCCATGTTGATTTGATATACATTTCCCAATCCTTTACAAGCCGGACAGGCCCCATAAGGAGAGTTAAAAGAAAAAGCATTTGGAGAAGGTTCTTCATAAGAAACGCCCGTATCCAAACACATCAATTGCTTGCTATATTGCGTAACTGTGTTTTGATCATTAACCAATAAAAACAAAAGGTCTTTACCAAGTTGCAATGTTTTTTGCACACTCTGACTCAGTCTAAGTTTCATGTCTTCAGAAACTTGTAATCTATCTACCACCACTTCAATGTCGTGAATTTTATATCTATCCACTTGCATTTTGGGTGTTAGGTCCATTACTTCACCATCAACACGAACTTTTAGAAAACCTTTTTTACGGATGTCTTCAAAGAGTTCGCGGTAATGCCCTTTCCGACCTCTTACTAACGGAGCGAGTAAGCTGATTTTCTTATTATTAAATTTCTCGAAAATCGATTGTACAATTTCTTCTTCACTAAACTTAACCATCTTTTTGCCTGTATTGAAACTATATGCATCGCTGGCTCTGGCAAAAAGTAATCTTAAGAAATCATATATCTCTGTGATGGTGCCAACGCTACTTCTGGGGTTTTTGTTGGTTGTTTTTTGTTCGATGGAAATTACTGGAGAAAGTCCAGTTATTTTATCTACATCTGGACGTTCCATATCACCCACAAACTGACGCGCGTAAGCTGAAAAACTTTCCATATAACGACGCTGTCCTTCATTATAAATGGTATCGAATGCTAAAGATGATTTTCCGCTGCCACTAACCCCCGTAAACACAACGAGTTTATTTTTAGGTAAACTAATATCTATATTTTTTAAATTATGTTCACGAGCACCAATCACTTCAATAAATGAATCAGAAGCTTTGTTTACATTTGGGATAGATTTTTTAGCAGCCATAATTAAGTTAATCTGTCAAAGTTACGGGTAATATAAGTTGGATAAAAACAAACAATGATAATTAAAGTTTAAGTCAAAATGTAAAATTAAAAAGTCAAAATTGTTGATTTTTATTCCCCTGTTCAATTTTTAATTCAAAATAATATTTATAAATGGGATTTGTTGTTATAGCGCCTAATTTTAATACAATTTGATAAACTTAAAGTAAACTAATTAATCAATTAAGTCCAATCTTAACAATTACAATTATTATCTTTGCGACATTAAAAATTCATTTATGAAAGTTGTATTTATTTCTATTTTATTTTGCTTTCAAGTTTTCGTTATGAATGCCCAAGAAATTGACAACTGTGCTCAAAAATGTAACCGTGTAATAACCGATTTTTCTACAAGCAGGGTAAGTTATTATCAAGAAACATCAATGAATAAATATGATGTAAAATATTTGAAACTAGATATCTCAGCTCAACCAGGAAGCAGGGTTATTTCTGGTAATGCACTTACGATTGCTCAAATTGTTTCTCCTCTTGATACTTTCATCACTGAATTACGATCAAACATGATTGTAGATTCAATTAAAATCAACAACGTAATTACTGGGTTCTATCAATCATCAGATCATATATTTATGCCTTTGAGCACTACTCAAACAGTAGGGACTTCAATCTCTGTGTTGATTTTTTATCATGGCACATCAAATAGTTTGGGCGTTTATGCAGGTACAAACAGTGGTTTAACATACGTGGCTACTTTGTCTGAAAGTTATCAAGCCAGAGAGTGGTTTCCATGTAAACAAATTTTATCTGATAAAATTGATTCTACAGATATTTGGGTAACTACGAGCAATGTAAATAAAGTGGGTTCAAATGGATTGTTACAAGGCGTTGATGTATTGCCTGCTAGTAAAGTTCGTTATCGTTGGAAAACCAATTACCCAATGAATTATTACTTACCAAGTATTGCAGTTGGTAATTATCAAGAGTATTTAAATTATGCGAAACCTGCTTCAATGGCACCGGATTCTATATTGATTCAACATTATATTGTAAATACGCCCACCTATTTAAGCACTGTAAAAACAAATCTTGATAAAACGCCAAGGTTTGTTGAAAAAATGAGTGAGCTTTTTGGATTGTATCCGTTTAAAAATGAAAAATATGGCCATGCCATGGCAAATATTGGAGGCGGAATGGAACATCAAACCATGTCTACAATGGCGAGTTTTGGAACTTCTTTAATTGCGCATGAATTGGGGCATCAATGGTGGGGAGATCATGTAACCTGTGCAAGCTGGAACGACATTTGGCTAAATGAAGGTTTTGCCACTTATTCAGAACAATTGATGATAGAAAAATTACCTGCTTTATTTACAACCTCAGCAGCTACAAATATGTTGTCTTTGCATACTAGTGTAATGTCTGCCACTAACGGTAGCGTATATGTGCCAGATGCTTCATTGTTTGACGAAAACAGAATATTTAGTTCAAGATTAAGTTATAACAAAGGTGCTACTACAGTTCATAATTTAAGGTTTGAAATGCAAAGTGATACATTGTTTTTCAAAACGTTGAAAAATTTCCAAGAGCAATACCAAAACAATGTGGCGACAACAAGCAATTTTAAAACAGTTGCTGAAAGTACTAGCGGAAAAAATTTGACTGATTTTTTTACCCAATGGATTTATGGAGAAGGATATCCAACCTACAACATTACCTATTACAGGCCTAATGGAGATTCAATGTTATTATTGGTAAATGAAACTGTAAGTGCGCCATCGGTAACGCCATTTTTTAAAGGATTATTAGAACTAAAAATTACTTCGTTACAAGGAGATACAACTGTTTTAATCAATGTAACAGGTAATAATCAAGTGTTTAAAATTGTGTACAACAAAACCCCTACCGGAATAGTAATAGATCCTAACAATTGGATTGTAAACAAATCAGGAACCGTAACAAGCGGTGTGGTTTTGCCTGTAAGATTAATTTCGTTTACAGGTACTGCAACTGCAGATTGCATGATGAATTTAAATTGGAAAACGGCAGATGAGTTTAATGTAAGTAAATACGAAATTGAAGTGAGCAGCAATGGAATGAGTTTTGTAAAAATAGGCGAGCAAATTGCATTGAGAAATACTACAAATGATTACCAATTTTCTGTTCAAGACAATATACATTCATATAGTTATTTTAGAATAAAAATCGTAGAATCGGATGGTAGTTACACTTATACAACAACAGTGAATTTAGAAACGAAATGCCCTTTGGATTTTGGTGTTGAATTTAGTCCGGTTCCATTTCAAAACAATTTAAATATTCGTGTTCAATTGGGCATATCAAATGAAATTATTTTGGTATTAACGAATAGTGTTGGACAAATCGTTAAAAAAGAAAAACGGTCATTGGTAAGAGGCATCAATAATATTAACTGGTCAAATATGAATCAATTGGCTGCTGGAACATACATCATTTCTGTAACTGACCAATTTGGAAATAAAACAGTAAAAAAGTTGGTGAAAAATTAATTAGCTTTAAAAAAGAATTTATAAATAAAAACGAGGATTAATGCAAATTGAAATTTTAAAATCGAAGGTTCATCGTGCTGTTATTACGGAAGCGAATTTAAATTATGTTGGTAGTTTAACATTGGATGAAGATTTAATGGATGCAGCCAATATGATTGAGCACGAAAAGATACATGTGGTAAATGTAAATAATGGGGAGCGTATCGAAACCTATTTAATAAAAGGACCTCGTGGCAGTGGCGTTGTTTGTTTAAATGGTGCAGCAGCAAGACGTGGAGAGCCGGGTGATGTGATTATTGTCATTTCCTATGCGATAATGGATTTTGAAAAAGCAAAAACACATAAACCAACTGTTGTTTTTCCTAAAGAAGGGAATTTGCTATAAAGCATTCACTAAATAAGTAGGTTTTGTTTTCAATAAAAATAAAAACATTTTAAATGAATAAAATCATTGTAGTAGCTTTTTTTATGATCTTTTCTGTTTCTGCGATCGCCCAGAAATCAACATTGTATAATCCAGCAGCCAATGCCAAAATGGATATAGAAAATGCATTGAAAAAAGCAAAGGCGGAACATAAATTTGTGTTGCTACAAGGCGGCGGGAATTGGTGTCCTTGGTGTATTGAGTTTCATAGATTTTGTACAGCAGATAAACAAATAGATTCAATCATAAACGCAAATTTTGTTTGGTATCATTTGAATTCGAGCAAGGAGAATCAAAATGAAGATTTGTTTAAAAAATATGATTATCCACAAAGATTCGGGTTCCCAGTTTTTATTATTTTAAATGAAAAAGGAGAGCGCATTCATACTCAAAATTCGGAATACTTGGAAGATGGTAAAAAAAGCTACGACAAGAAAAAAGTGATTTCATTTTTAGAAAACTGGTCGCCAGCTGCATTGGATCCAAAAAAATATTAGTTGAATTTATTCTGGCAAATTTTCTAATAATTCAACCTCATACAAGCCGTGAAATAAATAATATTTTTTAGTGTCTATTTCTAAGCATTTGTACCGACTACGAACTTTAGATTCTTTAATAAATTTCCGGTTTCCTTTTATAACAAATTGTGTCCCAATTGGCAATTGTTCTACTAGGCAATGATTTTCTTTTTTAGCATCGTAATTGCGTAATACGCGAAGAAGTTGTTCATCGCCACAGCTGCTTGCTGCAGGATTTTTCAAGGTTTTATTTAATGCAGATTCTATATCGGTAGGAAAGATTTTCTTTTTTACAAATACAGATAAAATCTCCGAAAAAAAAGATTGCCATTCTGTACCATGAGGCGAAACGCTATTGCCATGTTTTTCAAAAGTGTATAAATGTGCTAGTTCGTGTAATAGGGTTATCAGAAAACTAAATTTATTTAAATTTCCATTTACACTGATGCGGTGTGCTTTGTCTTTAAAGGCATGTCGGTAGTCGCCTAAAATAGATTGACGATGACGTGTAATGGTTAAATGCACTTTATAGCGATGTAATTCTTCCAATACTTCATCACAGCAATTTTCGGGTAAATAAGTGGCTAATGCGTGAATCGGCACTTGCTTTTTAGACATTTTTATTTTTTATTAAGCTTCATTAAGGTAGTCACTTCGGCCATTAAATAAAACAGATAAAAACACAATCCTAAAAACATACTGCCTTTATCGAATTTGTAATTTTTGTAAATAACGTAAACAAAAACGGCCAGCAAAGAGCCAAACATTTTAATTAAAATCCCTCCCATCACGCTTCTAATAAAAACATTTGGATTTTTATTTTTCATCGATTTGATTTGTAAAGCCAATGTGATTAAACTCAACAAAAGGAAAAATATATTGGCACCCCAAAGTAACGCATTGTCAAAACCCAAATGTATAAAGCTTGGTGATTTTAAAACCATTATGACTGATCCCAAAATAAAAAAAACAAGAAATAACAAGTAAGATTTTTTTATAAAATTGAACATGAATTTATTTTTTTTTGCTGGTATCAATTACAATTTTAAGGATGGTAGCAGAGATTAAAATTAATGGGAAAAGCCAAGTAGCTACAGGTGTTTCGAGCTTAAAATATTTGTCTACTCGAATTCCGCCAAATATACAAATTAGCAAACCTCCTATCATTTGAGATGAAAGGCTCAAATATTTAAACCCATTGTTTTTAATATTCATCAACTTCGTTTGATGCGGGTAAAGATAACACTACATCTTTTTCACCCATGATGCATTTCCCATTAAAAGTAACTGTACTTTCCATTTGAAGTTT
>CALQKL020000056.1 GCA_943331145.2 Chitinophaga pinensis | reverse complement strand
TTGGCAACCGGATTTTTAAGTATGTGGTTGAGCAACACGGCTACAACCATGATGATGTTTCCAATAGCCATGTCTGTTATTCATGTGGTGGGCATAAATCAACAATCAGAAAGAAACATGAAAAACTTTTCATTGGTATTGATGTTGTCTATTGCCTATGCATCAAATTTTGCGTTGGGTACAATCATTGGAACACCTCCCAATGTTGCATATGTAAACTACATCTCCGATAAATTTAATTACAACATTGGATTTACGGATTGGATGCTGGTTTTCACTCCGCTTACCATTGCACTGCTTTTAATGTTGTATTGGGTGATGGTAAAATGGCTTTATCCAAATCACATCAAACACAATGAAGCGGGCAAGTTGTTTATTAGCGATGAGATTAAAAAAATGGGAAAATTTTCAACGCCTGAAATCAGAACAACCATCGTTTTTTCATTAACGGTGTTGGCTTGGATTCTAAAAGATGTCATTAATTCGGTTCAAAAAATTGTAGTATTGGATGATACCATTATTGCAATGAGTGCTGCAATTGTTTTGTTTATAATTCCATCGGGCGTAAAGATTGATGATAAAAAAGTTCCCTTGTTAGAGTGGTCGGATACTACAAAAATGGCTTGGGGAATATTGTTGTTATTTGGCGGCGGAATTGCATTGGCAAAGGCGTTGGAAGATGCAAAACTGATGGATCAATTTGGTCTTTTTTTAGCATCATATTCTACGGGCAATACATTTATTATGATTTTAATTGTTACTACCGCTTCGGTTTTTCTGAGTGAAGTAATGAGCAATGTAGCTCAGGTCATTGTAATGGCGCCTGTTATTTCTTCGGCTGCTATTTCCTTACATATGGACCCTTTATTACTCGGCATTCCTATGACCTTAGGTGCAAGTTGTGCAAGCATGCTCCCGATGGGTACACCTCCCAACGCCATTGTATTTGCCAGCGGACATATTCACATCAAAGACATGATAAAAACAGGATTTGTGCTAAATATTATCTGTATCATTTTGATTACGTTATTCTGCTATTTTTTACAACCAATGATAATGATGGTGAAGTGAGGATGCTGGATACTAGATGGCAGTTCGTTCCGTTTTGAACATTTAGAAATAATAAATAAGGAATAACAAATAATAAATAATGAAGTGAATATCGGATATATTGGGCTCTAACACCAAACACCAAATATTCACCTTTGATAATTGGTGAAAACACCAACATCGGCAGATTTTGACACAAAGGCACGAAGACGCAAAGACACAAAGTTTTTCTTAAAAACAAAAATGCTAATGAATGGAAAATGGGTCCAACCATTTGAACGCATTGAACCTCTTAAACCTCTTAAACGTCTTAAACCTCTTGAACCTTAATTTACCACCACCACCTTTTTAAACTTCCTAACTCTGCCCTTCAAATTAAATATCTCAAAATAAACCACGTAAATTCCTGCAGATATTTTTTTATTTTGATCGTCTAATCCGTTCCAATTAAAACTGCCGTTTACGCCACATATTACTGATCGTTGAAGCGTTTTTATTTTTCTACCTGAAGCATCAAAAACAATAATGGTTGCTACATTTCCTGGCTCAGAAAATGAATATTGAATTGAAGCTATATCATCTTTCCCGTCATTATTTGGTGTAATCACTTCGGGTAAAATTTTGACTTCTTGATTCAAATATTCGCCTGATAAATTTTGAGAATTTTTATATCCAGGCGTTCCATATCCAGCAGATGAAGCAGCGCTATGCCAATTGTTTTCTTCCTGTGTTTTCTGATTGCAATCTATTCGCTCTAGTGATATGCCTTCTCTATTTTCAATCAATTTAAAATGCCAATCTTCATTATAATTAAGATTGTCTAATTTTTCCCCTTGCTCATTCAATACAATTACATTTCCTTCATCATCGTTAAAAGAAGGCAATGCATTTACTTGTAAAATCCCTTCTGGATTTGTAGTTAGATATCCTCGTTTTATTGTTGCTCCATTTTCAGTGAATACAAAATAATCTTTTGGAAAAAATAAAATGTCTTCTGTTGTAATCTGACTGATATTGTCTATTTCATTTAATGCATTCAAATTTGCAATAAACAAGTTTTTTAGATTGATGATTTTATTACTTCGATTATATAATTCAACATAATCAACCCCGTCTGATTTTGGATTAAACAACACCTCATTCACCACTACATCAAAACTATCGGCTTGTTCTGTTAAACCAATCCTAACCGAATTACTCATGCCTATTTCATTTCCAACACAATCTTTTATGCCTTCTGCTTTAATGACATAAATTTTATTTTTCAAAATTGGGTTTGGCAAGGTGAGGTTAATTTGATTAAACAACGGTGGAATCGGAGTTGCATTTATCGCCCTTCCGATTCCATCGCTTATTGAATATTGTAAAGGATTTGATGCTATTACACTATCTAAAGGCTCATTAAATTTCAATCGAATATGCAAACTGTCTATGGCAAATGCACGCATGAGCTTGGGAAATATCTCATCCGGATTTAACGCATCAACACTGTTTATTTTTCCAGGACTAGCACCGATTATAGATGTAGAAGCGGTCCAGTTTTCACTGCCCAAACATGGTGTATTTAAATCAATCATTTCCAAACTCCAACCGCCTTGTTTTTTCAATTCATTTTGATACCAATTGTCGGAATATTCTACCGCATGAATGGTTTTCCCTTGAGGAGATAATAAATATATCAGATCACCCGTGTTGGATAAAGATGGAAAACTCGTTACTGATCGAGCACTCGCGAAATTGTTCAATGCAGCAACACCGCCCGTACTACATATCAATAAAGAACTGTCGGGTTGTAATATATATTCTGATAGTGGTCCACTTTTTCCTGATGGTTTTGCAATCCTGCATCCATTTAATGATACATCATGATTACTTACATTCCTCAATTCAATCCATTCATATTCTGGCAATCCAACTGATGGCGATGGATCTGCCATGATTTCGTCAATGATTACATCGTATGGTTGAATGGGAAGTGCCGTATCAACATTTGAAACAACCATTAAAGGATAAAAAATAGATGAAATTAAACTTTTCAGCATATTCGAGTGATTTGTTTTGTCAAACGTAATCTGAATAACACTGAATAAAATTTAGCCCTAAAATTTAGCGAACTTAAATGTTTACAAACGAATTATGCTGGTTGAATTAGAAATAGCGTTCAATTTTCAATACAATTTCTGAACAGAATCTAAATTTTCAATAATCAAGTTCAGTTCTTAAAAACTCTATTCTTGTTCACTTAAATTTGTAACACAAAAAATAAACATTATGAAAGTAGCAGTTATTGGCGCCACAGGTTTAGTGGGTTCGAAAATGTTGGAAGTGTTGGCAGAAAGAAATTTTCCAGTTACTGAAATTATTCCGGTTGCTTCTGAGAAATCTATTGGTAAAAAAATAAAATTTAAAGGAAATGAATTTGTTGTAGTAGGCATGGATACAGCAATAGCGGCTAAACCTAACGTAGCCATTTTCTCTGCTGGCGGTGCTACTTCATTAGAATGGGCGCCAAAATTTGCGGCTGCCGGAATTACCGTTATCGATAATTCTAGCGCATGGAGAATGGATGCGGATAAAAAATTGGTGGTACCAGAAGTTAATGCGGATTGCTTAACAAAAGATGATAAAATCATTGCTAATCCAAATTGCTCTACCATTCAATTGGTGGTGGTTTTAAAACCATTGCATGATAAATATAAAATCAAGCGCGTTGTGGTGAGTACTTATCAAAGTGTTACGGGTACTGGTGTTAAAGCAGTGGATCAATTGATGAATGAAAGAAAAGGATTAAAAGGCGAAATGGCGTATAAATATCCCATTGATTTGAATGCAATTCCCCACATCGATGTTTTTTTAGACAATGGTTACACAAAAGAGGAAATGAAGATGACCAATGAAACCAAAAAAATAATGGGGGATGATTCTATTCTATTAACTGCTACCTGTGTACGGATACCAACTATTGGCGGACATAGCGAATCGGTTAATATTGAGTTTGAGCACGATTTTGACGTACAAGAAATTAAAACGCTTTTAGCAAACACACCTGGTGTAGTGCTTCAAGATGATGTAGAAAATTTTATTTATCCAATGGCAATTACAGCGCATGATAAAGACGATACTTTCGTTGGCAGAATAAGAAGAGATGAAACCCAAGCCAATACAATGAATTGCTGGATAGTAAGCGATAATTTACGCAAGGGCGCTGCTACAAATGCGGTACAAATTGCGGAGTATTTGTTGAAGAAAGAATTTATTTAAAGGCGTTTAGGAGGTTTGAGACGTTTAAGAAGTTTGTGAGGTTTGTTGTTTTTGGTTTGTTGTTTTTGGTTTGTTGTTGGAACGAAATCAAATCCTGTATCCAATACGTTTAGTGTTTGGCGTTTGGTGTTGAATGCTCAAAACGGAACGAAATCATATATATATTATCTAGCATCGGGAATCTAGCATCTCGAAATATACTTCTAACCTTTTGTAAGGGTTGAAAATTTTCAACCCCTTCTTGAACCTTTTGAACCATTTTTTCTGTTCAACTTCTTGAGCCTCATAAACCTCACAAACTTCACAAACCTCTCAAACTATTCAAACCGTTCAAACCTTCCCCAAAAAATATTTTAAGTTTTTTATTTTGCCTTGAGTTTTTTACTATATTTAATTTTTAATAAAAACTTAACATTTTAAACTAAATCCAAAAAAATGAGAAAAGTACTCTTAACCTTGTTGGTTATGATGTCTGTATCGTTGGGCGCATTTGCGCAAAAAACGATTACAGGAAAGGTAACCGATGCCAGTGGCAAACCGATTTCAAATGTTTCAGTGCTTGTTAAAGGAACCAAAGTAGGTACCGCCACAGCAGCTGATGGAACTTACAGCATTCAAGTTCCTGCAAATGGAAAAGTGCTCGAATTTAGTTCACTAAATTTTGAAACATACACCATAAACATTGGATCAAAACTTATCGTTTCACCTACTTTAAATGCTGCAGAATCAAAAGATATGGCAGAAGTGGTTGTTACGGGTATCAGTAAAATTAAGAAATCTCAATACGCAGGTGCGGCTACAAAAATTTCTGAAAAAGAATTAAAAAACCAACCTGTAGGATCGTTTGATCAAATATTCCAAGGTCGTGCTCCAGGTATTACCGCTTTAACATCTAGTGGTCAGCCAGGTTCTGCTACAAATATTATCATTCGTGGTACAGGTTCTATCGCAGGTGGTACTTCACCATTATATGTAGTAGATGGTATTCCTGTTGAAGCTTCTGTATTTCAAGGATTCAACCCAAATGATTTCGCTTCTGTAGACGTTTTAAGAGATGCCGCTTCTACTTCTTTATATGGCTCTCGTGGTTCTGCAGGGGTAATTGTGGTAACCACAAAAAAAGGTATTTCTGGTAAGTTGAAATTTAGCTACTCTGCACAATATGGTGTAAAAGCTAAACCAGAATTCGCTTTCAGACCAATGAATACTACTGAATTATTGGATGCACAAAAAAAATATGGTGTAATTGTTGCTCAAGGCGATGCACAAAGTCCGGTTGCAAACAATCCATTAATGCCAGGGTTTTACTATTCTACCGCAAATCCAAGATATCAAACCCTTACAACAGACGAAAGAACTGAAGCAGGAAGATTATTGGATTCTATTAAAAAAATAAATACCAATTGGGGAGATCAAATCTTCAGAACTGGTAATTTCAGCAACCACCAAGTAACTTTATCAGGCGGTACTGGAAAAACAAGAATTTTAAGCAGTGTAGGTATGTACAATGAGGAAGGTATTACATTACGTACAAATATGAAGCGTATTACAGTTAGAAACAATATGGATTATGCAGATGAGAAAGCTTCATTTTCATTGAATTCAAATATTGGATATACCAAAAGAAGTTTCCAACAATCTACAACTGGAAACAGTTTGGGAAATCCGTTTTTAACTTCAGCGGTAAACGTTCCTTATGCAAGAGTATATAATGATGCTGGTGGTTTTGCTACTGGTGTTGGATCCTCTTTTGCAGCAGCAAATCAATTGGAGTTAACCAAATATGACGAGAACTACAACAACCAAATTAAAGCTACAATCGGCATTAATGGCGGCTATAAAATAACAGAAAATATTACTGCAGCAATTACATCAGGTATAGATTTCCGTGAAACACAAAATACCAACTACGGAAGTAAATTACCTTTTGTACGCCAAAGTTCAACAAGTATTACAGGAAGAGCTGGTTTTCAAACGGAAGGGTTATCACGTTTTTTCCGTGCTACAGTTCGTCCTTCTGTAACCTATAAAAATACATTCCAAGAAAAACACGATGTTGAATTTGCTGCTTACAGCGAGTACATCAGAGAGTATAATAAATCAATTAGTGCAACAGGATACGGTACTGATCCAAAGCGTCCAAACACAATGGCATCAATCATTCAAGGAAATGCTGTGAATCAATTGTATGCAGTTGTTGGTGGTGGAAAATCACAAAGTGCGTTGGTTTCTGGTTTAGCAACAGCGCGTTACACTTACGACAGCAAGTACACTTTAACTGCTTCTTATCGTAGAGATGGATCTTCTAAATTACCGGTTGACACAAGATGGCAAGGGTTTTACTCTGTAGGTGGAGTATGGGATGCTAAGAAAGAAGATTTCATGAAAAACATCAAAGCCATTGATTTATTGCGTGTTAAATTAAGTTATGGTGGTTCTGGTAATGCTGATAATTTCCCTGGTGGAGACTATCCTTACCAAAATACATACGGTGGTGGAAGCTACTCTGGTTTAAATACTATCGAAGCTTCATACCCAGGTAATCCAAAATTGAAATGGGAAAAAACAACCGTTACCAATTTAGGTATTGATTTCGAAGTGGTAAACAGAAGAATTTATGGAGATATCAATATCTACGATAAAACAACTACAGACTTATTTGTTAGAAAAATATTAAGTGCTGCTTCTGGTTTCGGTAATGGTTCTTTAGATATCAACGCTGGAAAATTAAGCAACAAAGGAATTGAGTTGAGCTTAAATGGAGAAGTTTTAAGAAAGAAAGATTACGCAGTTACTGTGTTTGCTAACTTCTCTTACAATAAAAATAGAGTAGTAAGCTTAGGTGGCGAAGCGCCTTACGAAGATGGAACAGAATTGATTAAAGAAGGAACAGCTTTAGGTACACATTACGAAGTTAAATGGGCTGGTGTTGACGCATCAACTGGTATGCCTTTGTATTACGACAAAAATGGTAATATTACTACTGTGTATAGTGCAGATAACAGAGTACAAGATTTCGGTACTTGGGAAGCGCCTTACAAAGGAGGTTTTGGTTTGAGAGCAAATTACAAATCATTAGAATTATCGATGTTGTTTAGCTGGCAAGCTGGTGGTAACAAAGTAGATAACTTAGAGTACTTTGTTGAAAATCCAGTTGGATTTATGTCAAATGGTTACAACCAATCATCTGATTTACAATTCTGGCAAGCACCTGGCGATGTAGTAAATACGCCTAGTCCACTTTATGGAACAAACTTCTCTTCTAAAATTATTCATGATGCATCATTCTTGCGTTTGAGAGATTTGAAATTAGCGTATACATTACCTAAAAACATGACTACCAAACTTAGATTTATTTCTGGGGCAAGTTTTTATATACAAGGATCTAACTTGTTTATGTGGACAAAATGGAGAGGATATGATCCAGAAGCGGGTGCAACAAACATCAACTTGAGTGAATTCCCTAATCCACGTACAATGACAGCAGGATTAGACATTAATTTTTAATTTATCTTAAAACAATAGAACAATGAAAAATAAAATAATATTATTAGCAATGGTTGCTGCTGTTTTAGGTACCAGCAGTTGCAAAAAAGACCTGGATCAACAACCAACCGATTCGTTTAGTGAAAACAATGCCTTTATTACATTAGATGATGTACAATTGGGCGCAAATGCAGTTTATGGACGTTATGGCGCTTATGCCAACGATATGTATGTAAGTGCATTGCTTTCTGACGAAGCAAAACTTGGTGCAGATAATGCTGGTCAAGGTGCATTAACTTACCGTTATCAATACAACTCAGACAATACAAGTGGTGGAGATGTAATTGGAGCATGGGGAAGTTATTATTCTGTAATTGATCAGTGTAATCGTTTGTTGCCAAAAATTCCAACGGTAACAGCTGGTGCAGATCAAGAGCCAAGAAGAAATGTTTTAAAAGGTCAAATGTTGGCTATGCGTGCGATTGCTCATTTTGGATTGTTGCAATCTTTCTGTAAAAATTACGATCCAGCAGATGCACGTGGTGTTCCTGTAATGTTGGTTTCTGATCCATTAGCAAAACCAGCAAGAAAATCAATGGGAGAAGTAATGGCTCAAATAGAATCAGATTTATCTGCAGCAAAAGCATTATTACCTGCAGTAACATTTAGTGATTTTAGAGATACCGTTATGAATAAAGTAAACGTAGCGGCTTATCAAGCTAGGGTTGCGTTATACAAAAAGGATTATGATAATGCAGTAACATATGCAACTGAAGTAATTTCTTCTGGAATAAAACCATTGGCAAGCGGCGCACAATTTGCAGCCATTTGGACTGATGAAGTTGATGATGAAGTATTATTTAGAGTAAGATATGCTACAAGTACCGCTATTGGTGGATTGTGGACAACAACAGGTGGAAATATTTATATCGCACCTTCAGATAAATTGGTATCTTCTTATGTTTCGGGTGATATTAGATTATCTGCTTACATTGGTACAAACGGATCTAGTAATAAATACGTAAAGAAATTTTATTCATCTTCTCGTGGTGGTAGAGTTGTAGATATGAAAGCGTGCAGAACTTCTGAAATGTATTTGATTCGTGCTGAAGCTAATGCTAAAAAAGCAAGCCCAGATTTATCTGCTGCATCTGCTGATTTAAATTTCTTAAGATCAAAACGTATTACAGGTTATACAGATCAAACCTTCCCAACAGCTACTTCTGTTATTGATGCTACTTTACAAGAGCGTTACAAAGAATTGGCTTTTGAAGGATTCCGTTTTTGGGATTTAAAACGCAACAACTTATCTGTACAGCGTTTATCAAGTGATGCAAGTGCAGAATGGCAAACATTGACTACAGGTAATTACCGTTTTGTGTTGCCAATTCCAAATTCAGAGTTGTTGGCAAATCCAAACATGGTTCAAAATGATAACTATTAATTGTAACAACATATAAAAATTTTAAAAAAAGCAATTTATGAAACGTATAAACAATCTGTCGCTGCTTACAATTTTGGCCTTTACATTTTTGTTGGCTAGTTGCGATAAAACAAAACCGTATGAAATAGAAGTACCACCTGCACAAGCACATTTTGTAGGTAAAGAAGTACAGGTATATGCTGCAGAGACCAATCCTGCACCAGAATTTAAATTACAAGTGGGCACAACTGATGTAGCTGGTTCTGATCGTACTGTAACGTATAAAGTAGCATGTCTTTCAGGAGCAGTTGCAGGAACGCAATACAATATTCCTTCTGGAAACACTTCAGGAACAGTAACCATTAAAGCAGGTAAGGCTATAGCTGAAATAGCTATCCAAGCAGATTATGCATCTTATGTATCAGGAAGAAAAGATACATTGATGTTTAGTTTATCTGAACCATCTGTAAAACCAGCTGGATTTATGGATACAGTTTATGTAATCATAAGAGGTGCTTGTTTTGAAGGCAATGTAAATCTTGATGATTTATTAGGCGATTATGACAATACCAATGAAGATTTTGGTGGTGCTTATGGTCCATACACTACATCAATTACAAGTGTAAATCAAACATCAGCTACAACAGGAACAATTGTAGTAGACAATATTTTTGATAGCGGATGGGAGCCGATTACATTTACATTAGATTGGACAGACCCTGCAAACAGAAAAGTAACATTATTAACACAAACCAGTATTGCGCCAGCTTCAACGGTTTCTTCAAATCCGGCTTATGCAACTTGGTTGGTAATGGTAGGCCCATCAGCAACAGCAGGCCCTGGAACATTCTCAATTTGTAATCAAACCTTAACGTTAAAAATAAGGGTTGGTTTAACAGATCCTACTTTCGCAACTGGAGGCTGGTTCTCTACACCTTACACGGTTAATATGGCGAGATAATTTGGGGCAGAGAGGTTTTGGAGGTTGGAGAGGGTTGTGAGGTTCAAAAGGTTCTATAGGTTCAATGTGTTCAAAAGGTTGGGAATTTTCGTCTGCCGATGTTGGTGTTTTCACCAATCATCAAAGTAAAGAGGCTCAATGCGTTCAAAAGGTTTTTGTGACGATTTAAAATCTTCAACCGCTAAAGAATTAAAAGAACAGTTTTTCACATACTCAAATTATAAAAAATCCCGGTTACGTAATGTAGCCGGGATTTTTTTTATTGCTCCCTCAAGGGGTTAGCGATCAGTTCGCTTCAACATTTTACAATTTCAATCTTTACGAAATTTTTTATAGCCCACGGTTTCAACCGTGGGTGAAGAAGATTTAAATAACAAATAAGGAATTAAAAATAAAGAATAAGGAAGTGGCGTTTGTTCCAATATTTTACAATTTCAATCGCTACAACAAATCTTCTCCTTTGATGATTGGTGAAAACACCAACATCGGCAGACGAGATTTCCCAACCTCTTGAACATTTTTGGTTTCACGAAAAGCTCGCAAAGGAGCTAGGAAATAAGGAATAAGAAACTAAAAATAATAAAT
>CALQKL020000055.1 GCA_943331145.2 Chitinophaga pinensis | reverse complement strand
TAGATGCAGCAGTAGGTGTAAGTCAAGCTTCTTTAAATGATATGGTTTCCCTCCATGGATACAACAAACCAACAACAGTTATTCATAGAGCCATTCAAGAATCTAAATTTAAGCTTGTTCTTTCTAAAGATACTAGTCGCTCAAAATTCGAAATTAAAAATAGCGACAAGGTGCTCTTGTTTCTTGGAAATTTAACGCCACAAAAAAGACCTGATCGTTTTGTAGAAATTATTAAGTTGGTCAAACAATGTTTTCCGGAGATTAAAGCTTGGATAGTTGGTGATGGAGTACTTAGACAAGAAACGGAGAAATTGGTAATAAAATATGATTTACAAAACAACATAAAATTTTGGGGCTATCATGAAAATGTTACAGCATTAATTTCAGCATCTGATTTGCTTGTTTTAAGCAGTGACACAGAAGGGTTACCTGGCGTAGTTTTAGAATGTGGTTATTTAGGTGTTCCTACTGTTTCATCAAATGTAGGAGGTATAAATGAATGTTTGGAAAATGGGAAAACGGGTTACGTGACTCAATCTCAAAATCCAGAAGATTATGCGAAATATATTTTGGAGTTGTTGAATAATGAAGAAAAACGTAAATCCATGGGAGAACTATCAATGCAAAAAGTAAAATCAGGATTTATAATGGACATGGTAGCCGAGAAGTATTTAGCTTTTTTTCATTCCTTAATTTAAATGAACAATTAATTTATGTCATTTTTCTCAGTTATCATTCCTACTTTTAATAGAGCGCATCTCATTAGGAATGCAATTGAGGCAGTGATGTTGCAAACATTTACGGATTTTGAATTGATTATTTCTGATGATGGATCTACTGATAATACAGAAGAAATCATAACTCCATTATTAAAAGATTCAAGAATAATATATATCAAACAAATAAATAAAGGTGTTTGCGCTGCTCGAAATTTTGGCGCAAAACATGCTTCAGGTAAATACTTGATTTTTTTGGATAGTGATGATACAATAAATGAAAACTGGCTTTTTGACTTTTATTCAATTGCAGAAAAAGATTGTGATTTGGTTTTTTGTAGTATGATTGTTATATCACCTAATGGGATTGAAAAAAAAACAAGTTGCCTAAACCCATATAAGAACGGAAATGAAAAAGGTATTTTCAATGCTGGTACATGGGCAATGAAACGTGATTTGTTTTTTGAAATTGGTCAATATGATGAGCAAATTAAATACGGAGAGAATACAGAACTTAAATTTAGATTATTTGACAAACAGATTGAATTTGGATTTGTAGATAATTACAATTTTATCTACAAAGAATCAATCTCTGGAGGAAGTAAACAAACAGCAAACAAATTGCAATCCAATTTGCATATTTTGTCTAAACATGTTGCTTACTTTAATAGAAACCCAGAAGTGAGAATACTTTTTTTACAGGTTTCAGCTGTTTCAGCTGCTAGATTAGGAAAAAGGAAACAAGCACATGAACTATTTATTCAGGCTTGGAAAACAAATAAAAATGATTTGAAACTGATTATCCAATGTTTAATTTCAATGGTTCCATTTTTAACCAAATTAAAATGGAAGCCAATAGTAACCAATGTCCAATAATATGAACCAAAATCCTACAACCAATTATTTCGCAGCATTTGTAATGACATTTGAGCGATCGCATCTCATTAATGATACCATAGATAAATTGTTGGTACAGAGCATGCCTCCAGAAAAAGTGTTAATTATTGATAATAGCATTTCCTCTAAAACACAGGATTTCTTCTCTGATTATAAAAACCCCAAAGTTGAATATTTCAGGGTTGGAAAAAATTTAGGTCCAGCAGGTGCTGCAAAAATTGGTCTAGAAAGATTAAGTCAAGAAGGATTTAAATGGATTTATTGGGGAGATGATGATGACCCTCCATTTTTTAAAGATACATTCGAAGTCTTATTAAACATGGCTAATGCTTTACCTGATTGTGGTTGCGTAGGTGCCGTAGGGCAGTTTTTTAATAAAAAAACCGGGTTAATTGATAGGGTGTCTGATGAATTATTAAAATCCACAGGCAAATTAAAAGTGGATACTATTGCTGGCAATATGTCTAAAATCATTAATTCAAATGTTATATTGAAAAATAAAGTTTTACCTGATGAATCTTTATTTTTTGGCATGGAAGAACTAGATTATGATTTAAGGATGCAAAAAGCAGGGTTTAATTTATATGTTGATCGTTCGATGTATTTGCGATATCGATTGGAAAGCAATCATCTTGGAAAAAGTGTAAAACGTGGGTTGAAAAAAGACAGCAGTAGAATGCAAAGAGATTATTATTCAACTAGAAATGGTTTGTACATTTTTAAGAAAAATATTTTAATACTTGCATTGTTTATTAATATTTTCAGGATAATTTATAAAATGTTGACTTCGTTTAAATACGGAACTAATTATGGGAAACGATATTCTGGTTATTTGTGGAGGGCTTTACGTCATTTTTTAAAAGGCAAAAAAGGTAGAGTGGTTTTTTAAGCAGTTTGTCTGTAATTATAAAATCAATAAAAATAAAGCAGTAGTCTAAAATCGACTAAAACTAGTTTTTTAAATTTATAATAAGATATCGATAGTGAAAATTAAAAATGTGAAGTCAACAATTTTTAATTTTGGCTTTTAACTAGACAATTAATTAATGAAAGTAATTTTTACTATAGATAGTTTACAACAAGGTGGGGCAGAACAGAGTTTGGCGCATATGATTGAGCATTTTTCACTTTCATCAGAAATTACAGTTGTCTATTTTAAAAAGAAAGAAGATTTATTGCCTCAATTTAAAAAGTTAAATTGTAAAATCATTTCAGTCAATGTAACAGGTAGATTTACATGGTTTAAAGGTGTAAAAAAACTAATTAAAATCATACGAGAAATCAAGCCCGATATAGTTGTTTCTTGTCTTTATCAGAGCAATATCATTAGTAGAATTGCATGCAAAATTACAAGTACAAAATTAATTGGCACATTTGTAAGTGATAGTTATAGCAAAGAACGTTCGATTAATTTTTCAAAAAAACGAAGATTAGCAGCTACTTATTATTTATGGATTGATCAACTTACTTCAAAAATCCCAATCGCATGGATTGCCAATTCGGAGAGTATAAAAATATCTAATGCTCGTATTTTAGGCGTAAATCCCAATAAAGTAACAGTCATCTATAGGGGTAGAAATGCGGAAAAGATTCAACCTTGGACCAACCCTCAAAAAGACCATATTTTTCGATTTACATTTATTGGTAGACTCATAGAGACAAAAGGGTTACAAGAGCTGTTTAAAGCATTTGAGTATTTGTCAAAAGACAACCCAAATATACAATTGGATATTTATGGGGATGGACCATATAGAAAAATATTATCGAACCAAATAGATTCAAGTATTTGTAAAAATAAAATCACTTTACACGGTAATATTGATAATGCATGGAAACAACTTTATGATTCAAATTGTTTTATTTTTCCTTCATGGTATGAAGGATTTAGTGGCGCATTGGTTGAAGCCATGATGTTAGGAATTCCAATTATTGCTAGTGATATTTCTATGAATTTAGAAGCAGTTCAAGCTGATTATTCATCTTTGGTTTATACAGTTAGAGATGAAAATATGCTTTTAGAAAAAATGAATTTTTGTATACATCGATATGCACAAATGATTAAAATGGGCGAAAATGCAAGAGGGGTTGCTATGGAAAAATTTGAAATCAAAGCAATTACTCAGCAGTTTGAAACATTTTTAAAACAAAAAATTAATTAAGTTAGTTTTGTTCGATAATAATATAGGTTTAAAATCATTCTAAGAACGACAATAAAGTCATGATCAAAAAACAAATTGCAACATTTTTAAAAGAGTACTTTCCAAGTTTTATGTTTTCGCATAAATATTATGCTCAGGATGGAGAAGATGTAATCTTAAACGCGTATTACAAGTATAAAAAAAGAAACCACAAAGGATTTTATATTGATGTTGGTGCACATCATCCCTTTCGTTTTTCTAATACTGCATTGTTTTACAAAAAAGGTTGGCGTGGAATAAATATCGAACCAACCCCGCATTTGTTTGCTGCTTTTTTGAAATATCGTAAAAAAGATATCAATTTAAATATTGCCATTTCAGATACGAATGACACACTAACTTTTTTTGAGTTTAATGAATCCGCGCTGAATAGCTTTGATGAAAAACTATCACTAGAAAGAGAAAGTAACCCTAGCTATAAAATAATAAACCGCAGACAAATTAAAGTGTACAAACTTGCTGATATTTTAGATAAATACTTGCCCCAAAATCAAGAAATAGACTTTTTGACGATAGATGTTGAGGGACATGATATGAATATTCTACTTTCAAACAATTGGGAAAAATATCAACCAGAGTTTATTTTGATTGAAGCTGATCTTGATTTCAACCGTTTGAATGACAATGAAATTTATCGATTTTTAATTGATAAAAATTATGAACTTTCAGCAAAAGCGAAAAGAACTTTGTTGTTTAAATTAAAAGATTAGTAAAAATCTAATCCTAATGAACAACTTTAATCATCATTTTAATGAATGTTGATGCCAATCTAATTTATTCATTTTTTTAATTTTTACTTTTTAATTTAATGTACGTCTCCGAAACTAAAATCCGTATCCATTATGCGCTTACCGATCAAATGGGTGTTGTGTATCATGGTCATTTTGCTCAACTTTATGAAATAGGGAGAACTGAATCTATTCGTCAATTAGGATTCGCGTATAAAGAAATTGAAGCTTTGGGAATAATTATGCCAGTTGTAGACCTACATGTAAAATTCTTTCAACCAGCCAAATATGATGATTTGGTAACTGTGAGGACCACTTTAAAAGAGATTCCGCAAAATCATAAAGTAATTTTCTACGGAGAAATTTTCAATGAAAATAAAAACTTGCTTAGCACAGGTGAAATTACCATGTACTTTATGAACGCAAAAGAAATGACTAGAGCCAATATGCCTGCTCCTTTAATCGAGAAATTGAATGAGTTTTTTAAGTAGTCAATTATTTTCCGGCCAAGCCATCTACACTTATTTTACCTGGCCCTACTAGCAATAGTAAAACATAAGCGCTTAAGTATAAAGTAGCAGAAGATCCATCTCCCAATATATCTCCTTCATGCGCTTTAAATAAGGCTACAGCCATACAAATTACTAACGGTATAACAGTTAATCTTGTAAATAAACCGATTGTAATAAATAATGCACAAAAGAATTCTGCAAATATTACCAACAATAATGAAAACGTACTTCCCATACCCATGAAATTCATAAATTCAGCTTTCTTTTCAGAAAAATGAACTAGTTTATTGTATCCGTGAGACATCATTAAAATGCCAAAAACCAAACGATGTAAAAGCAATGCAATATTGAATGCTGCAGTAGAATAATGAATCGATAATAACTTTTTCATTTTTTATAATTTTTATCTATCATAAATGTAATTATATTTTTGATTTTTCTTTTACAATTGTTTTAACAATGAATAAAATTATGTTTCGTTTTTTTACATTTAATTAAATTGTGTGGGCTTTTTTTCCCTTATTTGTATTTGATTGATTTTTCCACATTAACTTTAACCCAAATCTGAAATCATTTCTACTATGACTTTTAAAAATTTTATCGGGGTTTCAATACTAGTTTTATGTAATTATATATCTTTAGCGCAACCAACGCATGTATATACAGATGTTGAAAAACAATTCAAATCTGCTGAAGCATTGATTCAAAATAAACAATACGCTCTTGCGTTTCCAATTTTAAAATCGTTAAAAACGGATTTTCCTGATTACTCAAAATCAAACCACAACTACTTAATCGATGACATTAACTTTTTTTATATTTTATGTGAATTAAAATTGATGCAAATTATAGGTTCAGATCATGCCATAAATTTTATTCAAACCATAAACAATCAACCTCGAAGAGAACAACTTGCTTTTCATTTGGCTCATTATTATTTTTTACAACAAGATTTTGTAAAGGCCTTAGACTATTTCAACAAATCTTCGGTTTATCATCTGTCGAATGAAGAAATTGCGGATGCTAAATTTGAAAAAGCATACGCGTTGTTTCATGAAAAAAAGTTTGAAGATGCCAAGCCATTATTCAACGAGATTCATCAATTAAATTCAAATAAATATTATACTGCTGCAAATTATTATTACGGTTTTATCTCTTTTTATAATCAAGATTTTTCAGAAGCTTTATCTGCTTTCAGAGCCATAGAAACAGATCCTGAATATAATGCAGTTGTTCCTTATTATGTTGCTGAAATTTTATATACGCAAGACGAAAAAGCAAATGCATTGATTTATGTGGATAGTGTTCTTGCTCAAAATGGCGGGTCATTTTATAAAAAAGAACTCGAGCTCATCAATGCACAACTTTATTTTGAAAAACAGCAATACAAACAGGCGTTGCCTTTATTTACTGCTTATGCTGATAGAAACGAAAAAGTGACCAAAGAGGTGATGTATCAATTGAGTTATTGTTATTATAAAAACAACGATTTTTCAAAAGCTATAGAAGGATTTAAACAATTGAGCAATGAGAAAGACTCAATGGGTCAAAACAGTATGTATATTCTTGGCGAACTTTATTTGAAAGCCAACGACAAATCCAACGCAAGAACGGCATTTCAATTTTGTGCTGGAAATAATAGCAATGTTGTTCAACAAAGAATTTCCAGATTAAATTATGCAAAGCTTTCTTACGATTTGGGATATCAAGACATTGCATTATTAGAAATCAAAAGCTATATAAAAGATTATTCTTCTACAAAAGATTTAGCAAGTGCCGAACCTTTTTCGCATGTTGAAGAAGCTAAAGAATTGTTGATTAGTTTATTGGCCAATACCAATGATTATGATGAAGGGCTTGAAGTTTATCAATCACTTAATCAAGCTACACCTACAACACAAAAAGCTTATGCGAGATTGTTATATGGAAAATCAATTCAGCTTATTAACGAACAGAAACTTAGTGAAGCAGTTGAATATTTATATCGTATTTTGAAAATTACAGTTGCTACAAACGTAATTCCTTATGCCAATTTTTGGCTGGGAGAGCTTTCATATCGTCTTCGAAAATATGACGATGCTGTGAAATTCATTACCCAATTTATAAACAGCAATATGCCGGCTCAAGGAGAAGCCAATGTATATAATGCAAATTACACTTTGGGTTATGCTTGGTTTCAAAAAGAACAATTTAAAAATGCATTAAATTATTTTGAACCAATTGCCAATACAGCAAAAGCCAATACAACAACCATTGAACAAGATGCAGCAGTAAGAATTGCAGATTGCTATTACATGTTAAAAGATTTTTCAAAAGCATCAAGTTTATACCAAACAGTAATTGACAGAAAATATGCTCAAATAGATTATGCCTTATATCAAAATGCAATGATTACCGGCGTTAAAAATAACACCGAAAAAATAAAATCTTTAACCGCATTGGTAAAGCTATATCCTTCGAGTACATTGGCTTTAGACGCACAGCTTGAAATCGCACAAACCTATATTGCCGATGAAAAATATATGGATGCAGTTCCTTTTCTAAATAATATAATAAATTCAAAAGAGGATGAATCTTTAAAACCAAGAGCATATTTAAAATTGGGGGTAGCTTATTACAACAATAACGACAATAAAAATGCTTTGGTGGCATATCGTCAACTTGTAAAACTTTATCCGCAGTCTACTGAATCAGAAGAAGCATTTAGTATCATAAAAGACATTTATGTTGAAGAAGGAAATCCCGAGCAATATCTTGAGTTAATGCGTGAAAATGGAATTACGGTAAATGTATCCGAAGCTGATTCTTTAAGCTATACTGCAGCATTCAATAAATACAATAATAATGATTGTAACGGCGCAATTAAAAGTTTTGACAACTATCTTTTAAAATATGCTGAAGGAGGTTTTGCTATCGAAGCGGCATATTATAAAGGCGTTTGCTTACAAAAACAAAAGAATATTTCTGGAGCTATTACAGCATACGAATTTGTACATAAAAAAGGACTAAGTAAGTTTTATGACAATGCTACAATTGAGTTGGCAAGGTTGTATTATTTTGAAAATAAAGATTATAATAAATCTAAAATATACTTTGAAGCACTGCAAAATAACAGCAGTAATCCCGAAATGAAACTTGATGCATTGCGTGGTTTGGTGCGTTGTTATTATCAGTTAAAAGATTACACAACTGCAAATGCTACTTCAAAAGAATTATTGTCGTTAAAAGGAATTAGTGCTGATGATAAAGCCATTGCTCAATTGGTATTGGCTAAATCTTTACAAACTACAAATCAATCAGAAAAAGCGATAGAAGCTTATAAAGTAGTGGTGTCGCTTAATAAAGCATCTTGGGGTGCCGAAGCGCGTTACGAATTGGCATCTGTATATTTAGCCGCCGAAAATTTAAATTTAGCTGAAAAATACGCCATGCTTGTGATTAAAGAAACAGGATCTTATGATGAATGGGTAACCAGGTCATATATCTTATTGGGTGACATTTTTGTGAAACAGAAAGATTATTTCAATGCAAAAGCAACATTTGAAAGTGTTTCAAAAAATGCAGCAATCGATTCATTAAGAGCTGAAGCCAACAATAAACTTCAACAAGCAATTATAGAAGAAAAAAAATCTTCTAAAATTGGAAACTAATTAATTTGAACAAAAAATTTTCTAACAAATGAGCGGATATAGATTAAAATGTAAAATTCTATTTTTATTGGGTTGCTTTGTTTTTCAAATTATCAATGCCCAAAATGATACAAGTGGAACACAGGTAGTAACTATTGTATCTGCATACAAGCCAGTAGTAAAAAAAGTGGCTAAAATAAATGTATCTGCATCGAATTTAATTCCGGACTCAAACAAAAATTTGCTTCCTTACAATGTGCCTGTACAAAATTTAATGTACATGTATCAGCCAATTGTAATCAAACCGCTTGCCGTAAACAATACGGAAATGGTTAGTCTAGGTAATAGATATTTTCTAAAAGCTGGTTTTGGAAATTATACTACACCTAGTTTAAAATTTATGGCTTTATTGGGTGATGGAATAACACATTTGGTACAAACAGATGCTGCTTATACCTCTTCGAAAGGAAAAATTACCCACCAAAACTTCTCTAATTTAAAATTTGGAGTAAATGGTTCATATTATTCCTCAACACATGAAATTTATGCAGGATTAAATTTTAACAGAAGTCAATATTATTTATATGGATATGATCATGATAGTTTTAAATACAATAAAACGGATGTGAGTAGATTGTATCAGGATATATCTTTTTCAGCAGGCATAAAAAATAAATCACCTAATGGATTTGGCATTAATTACGACCCTAATGTTTCAGTAAATTTATTTACAGCCAAATCAATGCTATCTGAATTTACGTTAAAAGCAAATTTGCCAGTTGAGAAAACAATAAATAATAAAATATCGGCTCAATTAAATGCATGGGCTGATTTAACATATTACAATTCAAAAAGTGCAATATCTGATAGCATCAAAATAAAAAACAACATTCTTGGGATTTCACCAAACATAAAATATGCTTCAAAAATTGTTCAGATTTCTGGTGGATTTAATCTAATCTCCAACAACGGAAAAATCTTGATACAACCGAATGTTTATGGTGAAATGCCATTAAAAAAACAAAAATTTTTATTACAAGCGGGTTGGGTAGGGCATGTTCAAAAAAATACATTTAGAAATTTATCAACACAAAATCCTTACTTGAATAATATAAATAAACAAGTAAACACCACCGAAACAGAAATTTATGGTGGTATAAAATCAAATATTGGAAAGTATGTGGTTTTTTCTGCTAAAGCTGGATTTGTACGTTATCGTGATTTTCAATTTTATATGAATGACACTTCAAGTATTGCCAATTATAAATCGTTTGTATTATCTGATGAATCTCGATTAAATAATTTCAGATTACATGGTGATTTAAGTTATCATCTTAGAAATCGAATTCAATTGAATGCTGGTATCACAATCAACGGGTATACTGGTATGAAGACAAATGAAAAAGCATGGAATACCATACCAGCTGAATTCAACGCTTCAGCACAATGGAACATTAATGAACTATTGCAAATAACAAGTTCTTTTTACTTTTTTAGTGGAGGGAATTATTTAGACAGTACAAAAAAAGCGGAAACTTTTTCAGGTGGTGCAGATTTGAGTATTGGTTCAACTTATAAGATTAATAAGCGCTTTAGCGCATTTCTGGATATAAATAATATCTTTGGACAAAAATATGAACGTTGGCATAATTACCAGGTGTATGGTATCAATGCTATGATTGGCGTTTGTTTCCGTTACTAATCATTACTTATGTTGATAGAAGATTTGATAGAATCATATTTGTTGAGAAATCATTTTTGTCCATTGCCAAACCTAGGGACACTTATGCTGCATGAAAACAATGCACAAATTGAAATCGTTAACAAACAAATTGAAGCGCCTAAATTAGAAATCAGGTTTGAAAAACACCAAACGTCAGAAATTGATTTTATAAATTTTATTGCAAAGAAAAAATCAGTAAAGTATGATGAAGCAAATAATTTGTTGGTAGATTTTTGCAACAATATTTCTTCTTTAAATAATTTTTCAGAAAAAATAATAAATCATACAGGTCGATTTCTAGTTGATAAGGATGGCGTATTGTCTTTTCATCAAAATGAAATTGCCAATGATTTTTTTCCTGCAGTTGAAGCAAATCGAGTAACGCATCCAAATCGGTCTCATTCTATTCTTGTTGGCGATCAAGAGCGTAAAGCCATTTTCAAAAAATCAAAAACCGAAAATGCCAGTAAAACTGCGAAGCAGCTATGGTGGATAATTGCTATAATCTTGTTCTTGATAGGAATCGGGATATGCATTTTTGCTTATCAAATTGATTTTAAAGGCAATTTCTGGAAAAATAAAAATAAGATTCAACCTGTTAATTCTGTAAAAACTTACCAAGAAATTCAATAGTAAATCCAATTACCAAAATGATTAAATATAAGTCTTGTCCAATTTGCAATGCTGGTTGTATCAG
>CALQKL020000054.1 GCA_943331145.2 Chitinophaga pinensis | reverse complement strand
GAATGGCATAAGCACCGTATTCGCCTTTTTTATTTAATGCTAAAAATCCAACTTGTAAAGTAGCTGCTTTTTTTCGGTCTCTATTTACAATACGCTCGCATGCTTTTTTACAAGCCATTTCAGGAGAATAACCATTGCGCATAAATTCAACTACTAGATGCGTTCCACAAATACGAATGACTTCTTCGCCAACACCACTGCTTGTAGCTGCGCCAATTTCGTTATCTACAAATAAACCTGCACCTATAATGGGAGAATCGCCAACGCGACCATGAATTTTATAAGCCATCCCAGAAGTAGTAACTGCGCCAGATAAATCGCTGTTGACATCCATCGCTAACAATCCCATCGTATCGTGATTGGCGGTGCCATCTTCAAAAAAATTAGGTGCAAATGGGCCATTTTGTTTTTTATTTTCAATGTTTATTTCTGGCTGATATTTGCTTTGTAATAACCATTTATTGTATGCTTTTGTAGCATCATCAGATAGTTTTTTTTCTTCTAATTTAAAACCGTTTTCTAAGGCGAATTGTTGTGCACCAGCGCCTACCAATATAACATGTGGCGTAGTTTCCATCACTTTTCGAGCGACAGAAATAGGATGCTTTATTTGTTCCAAACCTGCCACAGCACCACAGTTTGCTTTTTCATCCATAATGCAAGCATCTAAGGTTACAATACCATCTCTATCGGGATAACCACCTAAACCCACACAGCAATTGATGTCGTTTTCAATATAAATTGCCCCAGCTTCAACCGCATCAATCGATTTACCTTGATTGGATAATATCTTCCAAGCTTCGGCATTTACAGGCATTCCGCTATCCCAAGTGGAAATAACAATTGGCTTTTTTACTGGAGAAGAAAATTTAGGGAGATTAATGGATGCTAAACCCAATGATCCCATTTTTAGGAAGTTTTTTCTATTCATTCACGCAAATTAATGATGAAATGCCAAATAGTGAATATTTTCAAAAGATTCTATGTTGGCATAACTTCCAAATGCGCCTGTAAATACACCTTTATGTTTCCCATCTTTTGAACATAATGCATATACAACATCTTCATCTGAAGGATTACTATCTCCTTCAAATCGACAGGTTTCTATAATTTCAAAATCTATTGGGTCGAGCCAATCAGTTTTGCTCAAATTTCTGTCAAAAACAATATTTAAATCCAAGATATAGCCTTCATTTTTTAACCCTTCCAATGCTTCTATAACCGTTTCATATGTGTTCATTTTTTGGGTTAAATGTATATCGCGATTAAAACTTAAAACAGCTTATTTGTCAGTTATGCAAATATTTCATGTCATTCATTACGAATCATGGGTAAAAAAACACTAGATTACGTACATTGCAGAGGAAATAGACATAAGGGTAATACTAATCACTAATATAAGTGTTAAATATGTCTATTTTAATTCAAAAGTAAAAATTCAAAATTCAAAAAGTGAATAATTTGATTTCGATTTTTTTGACTTTTGACTTTTTAATTTATACAAAAAATATTTAGTTTTCATCACTAACACATGGACAAAAAGAAAGTAACTAAGACGAAGAAATCATCTCAAACCAAAATTCTAAAAGGTAAATTGGATATCAGTAGAAGTGGAATGGGATTTGTAATTGTAGAAAATCAAGAAAAGGATATTATTGTGCGTCCAAATGATTTTGGTAAAGCATTTCACGGCGATACAGTTCGTGTTCAAATTGCTACTGGTGGTTTAGGGACAAAACGTGTTGAAGGAAAAATCATTGATGTTGTTGAAAGAAAACAAGTTGTGTTTTTAGGTTATATTCAAATCACCAAAACAACTGCATTCTTTTGCCCATCAGGCGAAAAACCTATTCCCGATTTTTTTATTCCGATGGATGAGTTGAAAGGTGCAGTTGATGGAGATCGCGTTATGGCGCGTTTGGTTCGCTGGGATAAAAATGATCGTAAACCTCAAGGTGTAATTGAATCCGTGATTGATTCAACTAATGAATCGGATTTAGCCATGAAAGAGATTTTAATTGGAGGCGGTTTTACGATGGGTTTCGATGAAGCTGTTTTAAAAGAATCAGAAAGTTTCACAGAAAAAATTACTAGAGAGGAGCTTTCAAAAAGAAAAGATTTCAGAGACATTTTAACTTTCACCATTGATCCTGTTGATGCAAAAGATTTTGATGATGCCATTTCAATTCGAAACTTAGATAATGGAAATTATGAAATTGGTGTACACATCGCGGATGTGAGTCATTTTGTAAAGCCAGGAAGTTTACTTGATAAATCAGCTTATGAAAGAGCAACCAGTGTTTATTTACCGGATAGAGTAAATCCAATGTTGCCAGAAAGAATTTCTAATGAGCTTTGTTCATTAAGACCTAACGAGGATAAATACACGTTTTCTGTTGTTTTTCAAATCACCAACAGAGCCGAAATCAAACACCAATGGATTGGCAGAACTGTTATTCACAGCAATCATAGATATGCTTACGAAGATGTACAACAAATTATTGAAACGCAAGAAGGGATAAACTTTAAAGCAATTTTACTTTTAAATAATTTGGCTAAGCAATTTCGTGCAAAAAGATTTGAACAAGGCGCGATAAACTTTTCATCTACAGAAGTGAAATTTCAATTGGATGAAAATGGAAAGCCAATTGGAATTGTAGTTAAAGAAAGTAAAGATTCGCATAAACTGATTGAAGAGTTTATGTTGCTTGCCAATAAAGCGGTTGCGGAATATGTGAATAAAATTAAAATTAATAAAGAAGCCATTCCTTTTCCATATCGAGTGCATGATACCCCAAGTGATGAAAAACTTAAACCATTTGTAGCGTTTGCAAAAAAGTTTGGTTATGCATTTGATATGCATGATGAAAAACAAGTGGCTACATCTTTTAATAATTTATTACAAGAAATTCAAGGTAAGCCTGAGCAGCATGTATTGGAACAATTGGGTATTCGCACCATGGCAAAAGCCGTTTATACTTCCGAAAATATCGGTCACTATGGATTAGGTTTTGAACATTATTGTCATTTCACTTCGCCTATTCGTAGATATCCGGATGTATTGGTTCATCGCATTTTATTGTCTTGCTTGGAGAAAAACATTAAAGTTGAAAATAAATTAGAAGAATGGTGTAAACATTGCAGCGACAGAGAACGTGCGGCGATGGAATGCGAACGCGCTGGAAATAAATACAAGCAAGTGGAGTTTATGAAACAATACATTGGTGAAGAATTTGATGGTGTTATTAGCGGTGTGTCTGGGTTTGGATTTTGGGTAGAAACGGTTGAGCATAAATGCGAAGGATTAATCAGCATCAAAGATTTGAGTGAGTTCGACGATTTTCAACATGATGAAACAGACTATGCGCTTATCGGATTAAATACCAAGAAGAAATTTAGAATGGGCGATAAAATTAAAATTCGTGTGGTTTCTGCAAATTTAACCAAACGTCAATTGGATTACGAATGGGTTATGGAAGAAAATTTATCCGTGAAAAAAGCGAAGTCAAAAAGAAAATAACATGCATTCATTTAATGAGTTTATGTTAAAAAAATAATTTGCCAATTTCATTTTTTAAAAAATAAAAACCAAGATTTACTAATGCATTCTTTTGTTGATTTATCCTTAAAGTTTGAACAGCATTTTAATAAAAGACAATTTCCCGAAACACCCGAAAATTTATATGATGCGGCTCAATATATTTTACAATTGGGTGGCAAAAGGGTAAGACCTGTTGCGGTATTGATGGCAAATGAATTGTTTTCAGATTTACATCAAGATGCGTTTCATATTGCATCTGCCATTGAATTGTTTCACAACTTCAGTTTGATACACGATGACATCATGGATAAGGCTCCATTGCGAAGAGGAATGGACACCGTTCATTCAAAATATGGCGATTCAACCGCATTGCTCGCTGGTGATGTAATGTTGGTAGTGGCATATGAACACATCAATAAAATCAGTTCAGATAAATTACATGAAGTAATGAGTTTGTTCAACCGAACAGCGAAAGAAGTTTGTGAAGGTCAGCAATTGGATATGGATTTTGAGCAAAAAGAAAATGTAGATTTCGAATCCTATCTAAATATGATAACGCTTAAAACTTCTGTACTATTGGCTGCAAGTTTGCAATTGGGCTCAATTATAGGAGGAGCAGGCACCGGAAATCAACATCATTTATATGAATTTGGTAAAAATCTTGGAATAGCATTTCAAATACAAGATGATTATTTAGATGCATTTGGCGATCCGAAGAAATTTGGGAAGCAAGTAGGTGGCGATATTTTAGCCAATAAAAAAACATTCTTGTTGATACATACTTTAGATGTGGCAAACGATGAACAGAAAAATGAATTGCATGCATTGATGAATGAGAATTCAGCTGAAAAAGTAACCAAGGTGTTAAAAATATTTTCTGATTGTAAAGTAGCAGATTGGGCAAATGAATTAAAAGAGCAGTATTTTAAAAAAGCAATGACCTCGCTTGAGGCCATAAATGTATTAAGCAATAGAAAAACGGAATTAGAAAAATTAGCTCGATTTTTATTAGATAGAGAAGCTTAAATTTTATTTATTATTCATCCATAAACAATCCAATTTTATATGAGTAACGCATTGTTTCGTAAAAAAAATATCAACAGCATTTTAGCTGAAGGTTCCGACAATTCACATGGTGGTGGATTGAAACGTGTATTAACCGTAAAAGATTTGACTTTTTTTGGTATTGCGGCCATACTTGGTGCGGGTAGTTTTAGTAGTTTGGGTGGTGCGGTTTTTAATGGTGGCCCTGGCGTAATTGTTCTGTTTATCATTACTGGTATTGCTTGTGCGTTTACGGCTTTCTGTTACTCTGATTTTGCCAGTCGTATTCCTGTGGCAGGTAGCGCTTACACATATGCGTATGCTAGTTTTGGAGAGTTGTTTGCCTGGATTATAGGATGGGCATTGATCATGGAATATTCAATTGGTAATATATATGTGGCTTATAGTTGGAGCGATTATTTTACTTCTTTCATGGAACGCATGAACGTGCATATTCCTGCATATTTATCTACCAGTTATATGGAAGCAAAACATGGCATTGAATCGGGGAGTACAAATAAGGATGTTATTGCAGCTTGGAATAATGCGCCTGTTGTTAATGGTTTAAAAATGATATTGGATTTACCCGCACTAATCATCAATTTTTTAATTACGTATTTGGTGTATCGTGGTATCAAAGAAAGTAGAAATTTCAGCAACCTGATGGTGATTTTAAAATTGGGCGTTGTGTTTTTAATCATTGTAGTCGGAGGGTATCTTGTTTGGCATAATGGACTTACATCAAATTGGCTTCCTCAAAATGATGCCGGTGTAAAATCTTTTATGCCCAACGGATTTAGTGGCGTGATGGCGGCTGTAGCGGGTGTTTTCTTTGCCTATATTGGTTTTGATGCAGTAAGTGTGCTTGCCGAAGAAAGCAAAGACCCTCAACGTGATTTGCCAAAAGGCATGATTTACTCACTAGTAATTTGCACCGTAATTTATATTTTATTAACCTTAGTTTTGAGCGGTGCTGTTCATTACAAAAATTTTGAAGGGGTAGGAGATCCGCTTGCATTCATTTTTGAACCACAGAATTTAAATATTGGTTGGATGCAATTGCTTGTATCTATTTGTGCAGTTGTAGCCATGACAAGCGTGCTATTGGTTTTTCAAATGGGACAACCTAGAATTTGGATGAGCATGAGTAGAGATGGATTATTACCTCCGGTTTTTCAAAAAATACATTCAAAGTTTCAAACACCATCATTTGCAACAATCGTAACGGGGTTTGTGGTAGGTGTGCCAATTTTATTTACAGATAAAACATTTGTACTTGATTTTACAAGTATCGCCACTTTATTTGCATTTGTGCTGGTATGTGGAGGTGTATTGCTTTTGCCAACAAAAGAAAAAGAACCAGGAAAGTTTCATTTACCTTTTATTGCTTCTCGCATCATCTTTCCAATTTTAATCATCGGAACAATCATCATCATACAGCTGTTTTCAAAAAATTATTTTGCAGAATTATTCAATTTAAATGGCGATACAGCAACTGTTACTTTTAATGTTTCATCTTTAATCTTTTGGTTGAGTTGCATCATTTTATCGATTGTAACCTTGTTCAAAAACTGGTCGCTAATTCCATTGCTTGGGTTGGTTACTTGTTTGTACTTATTAACCGGAATGACGGCCATGAATTGGGCATGGTTTGGCGGTTGGCTTGTAATTGGCTTGGTTGTTTATTTTTTATATGGATATAAAAAAAGTAAACTGGCGTAATTGATAAATTTGTTGGTTATAACACCAACAAAGACAAAGACAAAAAATAACACAAATTGAAATACGAAGTAGGGGATAAAATAATTGTTTTGATTTCTGATGAAGAAGGAAAAGTGGTGGAAATTATAAACGAAAAAATGGTGATGATTGAAGTGCGTGGGGTGAAATTTCCTGCGTATATGGATCAAATTGATTTTCCTTATTTCAAAATGTTTACCCAGAAAAAAGTAGTAGAGAAGAAGAAAATTCATGTAGACAATATCAAAAAAGAAAAGCAAAGCACAAGGGTTAAAACGGCTGATGGTGTTTTTATAAATTTCATTCCAGTTTATGATAAAGATATTTTTGACGACGACATCGTTGAAAAACTAAAAGTATATCTGATAAATTTTAATGAAGAAACCTATCAATTTAAATATAATCTTGTTTTTGGTGGCGAATCGAGTTTTGATTTGGTGGGAAATGTATATGGATTAAGCGATTTCTATTTACACGATATCAATTTTGAAGATGTAAGTGATTCTCCAAGTTTTGAATTTGAGTTTTCTTTAGCCGATTCAAATCCTAAAAAAGCGCCTTATTTTGAAAGGTTATTAAAGCTAAGGGGCAAACAGATTTTTAAAAAAATTGAAGAATTAAAAGAAACAGGAGCTGCCTCATTTTCTTTTGAATTGTTTTTGCATTATCCCGATAAAGTTATTGTAGAAGATAAATTGGATTTGTCTAAACTAAATAATGCAGGTTTTAAAATTTACGACATCTCCAAAGTGAAATCAAACCTACAGCCGGCAAGAACTGTGGTTGATTTGCATATAGAAAAGCTAACAGATAATTGGTCTCATCTTTCAAATTTTGAAATATTAAATATTCAGTTAGAAAATTTTGAAAAATATTTCGAGTTGGCTGTATTGCATCGCCAACATTCATTGGTGATCATACATGGAGTAGGAGAAGGAAAATTAAAAAATGAAATCCATGAATTATTAAAACCAAGGGCTACAGTAAAATCGTTTGTTAACCAATATCATCATTTGTATGGGTATGGAGCTACGGAAATATTCTTTAATGTATAAATTGAATTATTTCAATCTTCTTTTCTTAATCATTCCACCTTTCATATCTTTTATACTGGTCATAAATACAAATGCATTTGGGTCGATTTTTTCAATCTCTTTTTTAAGCTTATTTACTTCAAGTCGTGTGATGATGGTGTAAACAATTTTCATATCGTATTTTTTATCTCCACTTTTACCAAAACCACGTTCTCCATTATACACCGTAACACCACGCCCCAATTCGTGTGTAATCATATTTATTAATTCTTCTTCTTTAACTGAAATGATAGAAACTCCAGTATATTCCTCAATTCCTTCGATTAAAAAATCTACTGTTTTTGAAGCAGCAAAATAAGTTAGCATTGCGTAAAGTGCTGTTTCGATAGATATTACCCAAGCTGCAATAGAAAAAATAAAAATATTGATGACTAAAATTAAGTCTCCAATTGACAGTCCCGTTTTTTTACTCATGGCAATAGCCAACACTTCTGTTCCATCAATAACAGCGCCGCCGCGCATGGTTAATCCGACACCAGCGCCAAGAAAAAAACCGCCAAAAACAGAAATGAGTAATTTGTCATTTGTAATATGTGGGTATGGGAAAATGGCAACGCAAATGGCTAAGCCTGTAATGGCAAAACATGTTTTTATTGCAAATTCTTTATTTATGGTATTTATTCCAATTAGGATAAATGGGATGTTTATTAATACAATAAGTAAAGCTAAATTGATGCCAAATATTTGATTGGCTAATAACGATAAACCCATTGTGCCACCATCAATAAAATGACTGGGCATTAAAAAACCTTTTAACCCAAAACCTGCAGAAATAATGCCCAATAATATCATCAAAATATCAATGCAAATTGATTTCAAGGAAATGGCTTTTTCTTTAGCTTTTTTAATATGCTGAAATTTATTTTCAGCAATATCAGGCTGAGATTTTGCCATTTTATTTTTAATAATACCTATAACTTTTTTTTTCATTTTTTACTTAACATTTATGTATTAGTTTTCAATTCAAAATTCGCAAATTTGAAAACATAAAATCATGATATTTTAAAAATACGCTTTAAAATATTGCATTTAGAATTTTTACATAATAACTTTCTCAATCTTAAAATAAGTAAATGACATATATTTACAACTACTATCAGCCGGTTATCGCTCTGTTTAATCAGAGAGGAAAGTCCGGACAGCAAAGGGCAGCATACCGGTTAATGGCCGGCTTCTTTTTTAAAAAAAGGAAAGAGAAAGTGCCACAGAAAATAACTGTCTCAATTTATTGGGATGAGGGTGAAAACGTGAGGTAAGAGCTCACGGTAAGATGTAGTAATATATTTTACGGGTAAACCTTATGCGCTGTAATGCCACGTATATCAATGTTTGAGGGCGGCTCGCTCGAATTCAGCAATGATGCATTGAAGGGTAGGCAGCAAGATTGAGTTAGTAATAACTCAGCCAGATAAATGATAACCACCATTGTTTCAATGGTTACAGAATCCGGCTTATGGCTGATAGTTTTTTAAAAAAGGTTTAAATCGCTTCGCTGGTTTAATAGTTTAATGGTTTAAGGTTGGAACATTTTTCAATTTGTGTGTTTAAACCCCTAATGGACGTGTGGTTAGGAAAATGTTTAAATCGCTTCGCTGGTTTAATAGTTTAATGGTTTAAGGTTGGAAGTGTTTTTCTTTTTAGTCATTTTCTCCGGAATATTTGTTTGGTGTCTGGTGTTTGGCGTTTGGCGTTGAAAGCATTTCCCATTTGAATGTGTAAAACCTATTAGATTGTAGCATTTGTTCTAGCATTTTACAATTTCAATTCTTTCAATATTTATCATAGCCCACGGTTTTAACCGTGGGTGGAAGAAATCAACATTTTACATTTTCAATCCGTATAAGATTTTTATTTGTTGTTAACTACCAACCTATTGAACTTATTGAACCCATTGAACCTTTTGAACCTCATAAACTTCTAAAACCTTACAAACCTCTCCCTACCTCCTCACCAACTTCATCTCTTCAATTAAATGATGAGCACCAGCAAATTTGTCGATGATAAATAAAACGTAACGAATATCCACCATTACATTTCTACAAATGGTGGGATCGTAATTAATATCGCTCATGGTGCCTTCCCATACGCGGTCGAAATTTAATCCTACTAAATTCCCTTTTGCATCTAATGCTGGACTTCCAGAATTACCTCCTGTGGTATGATTTGTGGCAATAAAACAAACGGGTTGTTTACCATTTACGCCGTACTGTCCAAAATCTTTTGCGTTGTATAAATCAATTAATTTCTGAGGCACATCAAATTCATAATCACCTGGCTTGTATTTTTCCATAATGCCATCCATATAAGTATAGAAATTATACTGCAAAGCATCTTTTGGCGCGTAACCTTTTACCTTGCCATAAGCTACACGTAGCGTACTATTTGCATCTGGATAAAATCTCTTATTACTAAATACAGTCAATTGTGCCTCCATATAATTTCTCTGCAATCTGTTTATTTTGGCTTGAATGTCTAGAACATAGCTAGAAGTTTCTTTTATATACGTATTGTAAATATTTATGTACAATAAAAATGCAGGGTCATTTTTTATTAAATCCATTGCAACCATCGGACTATTTTCAAACATTTTTTTTATGCTTTCAATATTGGTAAGTTTTGAATTTGCATAAATATAATCTGCAACTTTATTAATGTCTTTATACTCATTTATTAGTTCTAATAATTTGGGTGAGATATATTCTGAATTTTGATCTTGTATGTATAAATCCATTAAAGTTGCAAATAGTTTTTTATCTACAGCTGGATCATATTCTTTTAAAATGTCTTCAACTTTTTCGATTAACTCCTGATTTTTTTTATTGTTGGATGCGCTGTCGTTGGAATAGCTTTTAAATAATCCATTGAAAGCTGACGCCAAATTAAACAATTCAATTCTGGGCGCAATTTCGTTGTAGTAATCCCTTGAAACAATTAAATGCTCTAGATCACCATATGCTTTTGATAATTCATCTAAAACACTACCATATTTATTTTGCCATTCTGTATTATTCGAAATCAATGTTTTGAACTCAACTTCATAATCCAATTTCTTTTTAATGCCATTTGATTTTTGTAAGCCCAATAATTCTCCTTGCCATTTTTTATAGGCATTTTCAATATTGGCATATTTTGCTGCATATTTAATTTTTATGAGTTCGTCTTTTCTCATGTAACCGCCCATCACATCCAATACTTGATGACGTATTTTTATTTTAGCTGGGTTGCTGATTTCCATGATTTGCTTTATCGCATAAGATGGTAAGTATTCATTGGTACGACCAGGAAATCCCATCACCATCGTAAAATCATTTTCCTTTAAACCTTTTAATGAAATATTAAGTGAACGTTTAGGTATATAAGGAACATTATCAGGTGAATAACTCGCTGGTTTATTGTTTTTATCCGCATAAATTCTAAACATAGAAAAATCACCAGTATGTCTTGGCCACATCCAATTATCGGTATCCTTTCCAAAATTGCCAATTGAAGCAGGAGGAGCACCAACCAAACGAACATCTTTATATGTTTCCGTTACAAATAAATAATATTTATTGCCATCAAAAAAGGAACGAACAATAATGTCTTGATAGGTTTCTTTTTTGTATTCTTTTTTTATTTGTGCAATATTTTTTTCAATCATTGCTTGTCTGTCTTTTTCAGATAATTCTTTTGAAACACCACTTAAAACTTGATTGGTGAAATCTTCAATGTTTATAATAAACGACACGAACAAACCAGGATTAGTAAGCTCTGAATTGTTGTTTGCTGCCCAAAAACCATTTTTGATATAAT
>CALQKL020000053.1 GCA_943331145.2 Chitinophaga pinensis | reverse complement strand
GCTATCAGTCTGAAAAAATCATCATTCTATTAAATTCGGATACTGCTTTAAACATCAGCTTAAAGCCTACTACAGCTCTTTCTCAAGAAGTGGTCATAACAGCTTCAAAGAAAGACAACAATGTAAAATCGGCTCAAATGGGAAAAACCACTTTGCCAATTGATCAAATCAAATCTGTTCCAGCATTTTTAGGGGAGGTTGATTTATTAAAAGTAGTTCAATTGTTGCCTGGTGTAAGAAACGCAGGGGAGGGTAGTTCGGGTATTTATGTAAGAGGTGGTGGCCCAGATCAAAACTTAATATTATTGGATGATGCAGTTGTTTACAATACTGGTCATTTATTCGGTTTCTTTTCGGTGTTTAACGCAGATGCGATCAAGAATGTATCGCTTATCAAGGGAGGAATGCCCGCACAATATGGTGGCCGACTTTCCAGTGTTTTAGACGTTTCTATGAAAGAAGGGAATAACAAAAAAATGCAAGTTGATGGAGGAATCGGCGTTATTGCATCCCGTATTTCAATTCAAGGCCCTTTGGTAAAAGAAAAATCTTCATTTATCATTTCTGCAAGAAGAACTTACATAGATGCATTAACCAAACCTTTCGTTTCTAAGAGCAGTCAATTTTATGGTTCGGGTTATTATTTTTATGATTTAAATGCAAAAGCAAATTATAAATTCTCTGAAAAAGACAGACTTTATATCAGTGGCTATTTCGGTAGAGATGTATTTGATTTTAAAAATGGTGCACAAAGTTTGGATGTGAAAATTCCTTGGGGAAATTCTACTGGTACGATTAGATGGAATCATGTTTTCAATAAAAGACTTTTTGCAAACACAACAGCCGTTTACAACGATTATAATTTTAGCTTTCAAGCCCTTCAAAATAATTTCAACATTAAATTAGCTTCTGGCATCAGAGATTTGAGCATTAAACAAGATTTCGATTTTTATCCTTTTTCAAAACATCGCATTAAATTTGGAGCAGCATACACTTATCACAAGTTTACACCATCAGTAATTTCTGGAAACCAAGATTCTGTGGTATTTAATCCTCAAAATGCACAAATAAAATACGCTAGAGAAGCTGCTGTGTATGTTCAAGATGATATAGAAATAAATTCAAAATTGCAATTGAATGTTGGTTTGAGATATAGCTTTTTTCAACAGGTTGGCCCATATAAATTATACAAAACAGATGTTGATGGAAATCGCTTAGATAGTACGGTGTATAGAAATGGAATGCCTGTTAAAACCTACGGTGGATTAGAACCTAGGGCAACCTTACGTTATGCCATAAACGATGAAACATCAATAAAGGCATCTTTAACTAAAAATTTTCAATACATACATTTGGTTAGTAATTCTGGAACTACTTTGCCTACTGATATTTGGGTGTCGAGTACATACAAAGTAAAACCACAAATTAGTTGGTTATATGCAGCAGGGGTATTTAAAAACTTCAAAAATAATATGTTTGAAACCTCTGTAGAGATGTATTATAAAGACATGCAGAATCAAATAGAATACAGCGAGGGATATACACCAAACAGTTTGGATGATACAGAAAACTCTTTTGTATTTGGTAAAGGCTGGAGTTATGGCTCCGAATTTTTAGTTAACAAAGTTCGAGGAAAACTTACAGGTTGGGTGGGGTACACACTTAGTTGGACTTGGCGCAAATTTGCAGATTTAAATTTTGGCGAAAAATATCCGGCAAAATATGATAGGCGCCATGATTTGAGTATTGTGGGCATGTATCAGTTGAATAAGAAATGGAAGTTGTCTGCAACGTTTGTTTATGGAACTGGAAATGCGGTAACCTTGCCACAAAGATTTTATTTGATAGATGGTGTATTAACACAAGAATTTAGCAGAATCAATCAATATCGTTTGCCTTCATATCATCGATTAGATCTAGCTGCAATTCTAACACCCAATAAAAATCAAAATCGTAAATGGAAATCAGAATGGGTTTTTGGTGGATATAATGTGTACAGCAGAAAGAATCCATATTTTATTTATTACGATCAATCAGGAAGTGCTGCTGAAGGAAGCTTAAGGATTCAGGCAAAGCAAGTTTCGATCTTCCCAATCATTCCGTCTGTAACTTGGAATTTTAAGTTTTAAAAAGGGATTTTTTTCTTGTCGCACCTACGGAGCGCTCATAAACAGGTCGCTCCTACGGAGCTAAGCTTACTGTTTGTTTTGTAGTTACTAAAAATTCGCCCCTATGGGGCTTTTTTAAACAGCTAGATACTATTGGAATTGTGATGAAAGTAAAAAGTCAAGTGTTCTTTCTAACAAAATACTTATTAAATTTTTTAGATCCTTAGGAGCGGCATGTTGCTAGAAAAATTATTATATTTTTTTTGAGCTCCGTAGGTGCGGCATGTTGCAAGAATTCAAATGGTCGATATATTTTTTTGCACAAAAGGAGCGAAATCATCACCTGTATTTTTTCGAGCCAGATACAATAATCATGTAAAATGTAGGGATAATTGTAGCGCACAATAGTAATGGAATAAACCACCATTCTAAAGCAGACGATTTGGTATATGCGCCATCAATTTCTTTAAAAGTTATATACGCAAACATTATCGTGATATTAAACAAAATTATCCGCATCATTCGCGAAGCCAGTTTATATTGCTTGTATGCATTCTGCGCTGTTATTGTAGTTAGATAGTTGAATTTATGAGGGTTTCGATTTAATTTGAAAATTAAGACATAAACAAAAGTAATAATTACTGGAAGCAACCAAATTGTATATTTACTCCCATAGTCATTGGGTTTTCCGCTTAAGTCAAAATGAGTTGCAATGATATCAGGAAGTTTATTAAAATGATATATGGTAAATCCCCAAGTAGTTATCAACACAATTAATGCCCCCAACTCTAATAAATAATCAATTACTTCCTTTTTTATGATTAATGAAGGTTTGGCATTTTCCATCGCACCCTATTTATTTACTTTGTGAATAAAACGAATAACACCGCTTTTTTCTAAATCTGAAGTAATGCGAATTTCATATCTGTTTGAGCCGTCTGTTACCACCATCAAAGCCGTGTTAGGAGCAACACTACCCAAATTTTCTGCAAACATAATTAGTTCATTGGCATCTTGATTGGGTTCTATAGGTAAATTTAAACTAATGGATTTATCAGTTAGGCGTTTATTTGAAAGCAATAATTTGCCATTGTAAAACAAAGAAATGCTATCGCCATCGATTTCTCCGTTATCATATAAATCAATTTTTACGTTACTGCTTTCTACTTCAATTGTTTTGATTACTAAATTTTTTCTTTTTTCTAACTTAGAAATATCTTCTGTTATTTCTAAGTTTTTTTCATTTCCTTTCAGGGGAGACTCGATAATTTCTTCTTTTTTTATAGGGCTAGTTGTTTTAGCAATATCAATGGCAGATGCAGTTTTGGTTGTTGATGTGACTGTTTTTACAGGTTTTTCAGCTTTTGTTTTAGATGCTATATTTCCCCCTTTCGTAGTTGGATTGTTGTTGGGTTTTGTATCTACATTATTTTGCACTTTAGCATAAGCACCTGGATAGTTTTTGATAAGTGTTCTTCTGGTTAAATTGGTTATGCCATACCCACCGTTTCCTTTTTGATTAGGTGATGGAACCCAGTTTCCTTCCATGGTTTCTTCATCTCCTTTTTTGAAATAGGTTAATTTATGAACTTGAAAGACGTTGGCAATATTTAGTGGGATATTGGTTTTAATACGTTCTATTTCTTTTATTTCAATGTATTTTTTCTTGTTATCAATGGTTCCTTCAACTTTACAGATGGTATAAAATCGTTTCCCATTTTCAGTGAAATAAGTATAAGAAGACCCTGTTGCAGTGCTCCCATTTACTTCTAACTCAAGTACATACTCGTATTTTTCACCAGAGAAATTTCCGCGTGAAGTACTCTTATCTACAAATTCACCTTTCCATTGTCCTGAAAACTTCTGAGCATATACGCCTAAGATTAATCCAAAGAAAAAATATGCAATAATGTAAATACTTTTAAACATGGTTATAAAAATAATTTGTCCCCCGCAAAAATAAACATGATTTATTGACTAAAATAACTTCTTATGCTATGAAGATAGCAAAGAGTTCGTTAAATTTGGGCTCGAAAATTAAGAATATATAAATTATGATGATAAATATTACGTTACCCGATGGAAGTGTTAGGCCTTATGAATCAGGTGTTTCTTCAATGGACATTGCTAAATCTATAAGCGAAGGATTGGCTAGAAAAGTATTAGCTGCTACAATTAATGGTCAAGTTGTAGATGCTACTAGTCCAATAAGCGCAGATGCTTCATTGAAATTGCTGACTTGGGACGACAAAGAAGCGAAATCTACTTTTTGGCATTCATCTGCACATTTAATGGCTGAAGCAGTTCAATCTGTTTTTCCGCATGCTAAATTTTGGGTTGGACCGGCTGTAGATAGAGGGTTTTATTACGACATTGATTTGGGCGACACTAAAATGTCGGAAGAAGATTTGCTTGTATTAGAAAAAAAGATGAATGAGTTCGCAAAGCAAAACAATGCTTTTGTAAAAAAAGCGATGCCCAAAACTGAAGCCATCCAATATTTTACTGAAAAAGGAGATGAATACAAATTGGATTTGTTGAGCAATTTAACCGACGGGGAAATTAGTTTTTATACACAGGGTAGTTTCACTGATTTATGTCGTGGTCCGCATATTCCTTCAACTGGACATATTAAAGCCATTAAATTAACAAGTATTGCAGGTGCATATTGGAAAGGTGACGAAAAAAACAAACAATTAACCCGTATTTATGGAGTTACTTTTCCAAATCAAAAAGAATTAGATGAATATATTTTGATGTTGGAAGAGGCTAAAAAAAGAGACCATAGAAAATTAGGCAAAGAATTGGGCATTTTCACTTTTGATGATATGGTTGGTCAAGGACTTCCACTTTGGTTGCCAAATGGAGGTATTATTATTGAAGAGTTGGAAAGATTAGCTAAAGAAACCGAATCAGCAGCTGGTTACAAAAGAGTGGTTACACCGCATATCGCAAAAGAAGAAATGTACCTTACAAGTGGGCATTTGCCTTATTATGCAGATAGTATGTTCCCTCCAATGGAACTTGATGGTACAAAATACTATTTAAGGGCAATGAACTGTCCGCATCACCATAAAATATTTGATGCAGAACCTAAAAGTTATAAAGATTTACCATTCCGAATTGCAGAATACGGTACTTGTTATCGCTATGAGCAAAGTGGAGAATTATTTGGTTTGATGCGTGTACGTTGTTTACACATGAATGATGCGCATATTTATTGTAGTAAAGAACAATTTGCAGAAGAGTTCAGGGCAGTTAACGAAATGTATCTCAAGTATTTTAAAATATTTGGCATTGATAAATATGTAATGCGTTTGAGTTTGCATGAGCCTTCAAAGCGTGGACAAAAATATATTGATGAGCCCGTTCTTTGGGAACAAACAGAATCAATGGTTCGTCAAACGCTAATTGAATCTAATATCCCATTTATTGAAGTTCAGGATGAAGCCGCTTTCTATGGCCCTAAAATAGATGTGCAAATTTGGTCGGCTATTGGAAGAGAATTCACGTTAGCCACCAATCAAGTGGATTTTAACAGTGGTAATAAATTCAAATTATCATATACCAATCAAAATAATAGTACTGATGTTCCTTTGATTATACATCGTGCCCCTTTGGGTACGCATGAAAGGTTTATCGGATTTTTATTAGAACATTATGCGGGCAAATTCCCAACATGGATTGCACCAATGCAAGTGAAGATTTTACCTATAAGCGATAAGTTTATGGATTATGCCAAACAGGTTTTATCTGCATTGAAAGCAATTGGGGTGCGTGCTGAAATAGATGATCGAAATGAAAAAATTGGTAAGAAAATTAGAGATACCGAATTGATGAAGGTTCCTTATATGCTTGTAATCGGCGAAAAAGAAATGAATGAATCACAAGTTTCTATTCGCAGACAAGGCAAAGGCGATTTGGGTGCTAAAGCATTAACCGAATTTATACAAGAGATTTCAAAGGAAATTGAAGATAGAATCGGTGAATAATAAAAATTGTATTAATTTTAATTATTAAAACAAAATTGTAAACTAAATAATTTAAATGGCATTTCCTCCAAGGCCCCCAAGGGGCGCATTTAATCCTCGCTTTAAAAAAGAACAACAGCAAGAGCACCGTACCAATTTTATGATCAAAGTACCTGAGGTACGTTTGGTAGGTGAAAACATTACACCTGGTATTTTAGCTACCCCAGATGCAATAAAATTAGCACAATCCATGGAATTGGATTTGGTTGAAATTTCACCTGGCGCCAATCCGCCCGTTTGCCGCGTAATCGATTACAACAAGTTTCTCTACGAAGAGAAAAAGAAGAAGAAAGAAATGAAGGCAAAGGCTAAAACGAGTGAAGTAAAAGAAATTCGTTTTACACCCAACACAGATGATCACGATTTTGAATTTAAAGTAAAACATGCTGAAAAATTCCTTTCAGATGGTGATAAAGTAAAAGCCCACGTTCAGTTTAAAGGAAGAGCGATTATGTTTAAAGAAAGAGGCGAGTTATTGCTTTTGAAATTTGCAGATCGTTTGAAAGATGTTGGCGCTTTAGAAGGGTTGCCAAAAATGGAAGGGAAACGTATGCTGGTGATGTTTGCTCCAAAAGCACAACAAAAACAAAAAAGAGGTTCTGAACTTGGTAAATTGGTTGAAAGAAAAACCGAAGAAAAATCAGAAGATACTCCAACAAAAGAAGCTGAATAATATTGGATTTTATATTTTTTAAAACACTCAATTTGAAAAAGGTTGGGTGTTTTTTATTTTGTTCATAGCCCACTGTTTCAACCGTGGCGTGGTTGGCATTGGCTAATAGGTATTCAAAATTATAAGGGACATTTTCTGGAAAAACCGTTGAAACGGTTATGAAGAAATTTTATTTTTATTAGCCCACGGTTTAAACCGTGGGTTGTAGGAGAATTTTGTATTCGCATAATGGTTTCAACCATTTTAAAAAAATAGTTACACCACCCAATCCACAATGCTATTTTCCCAATCCTTATTATACGCAGCTGTTATTTTGATGTAATTATCTGTAAATCCTTCAATGGTTCCGTTTTTATTTGCAGATTCAAACAATACTTTTCTAGTTTCACCAATATGCTTTTCGTTGAATAGCGCCGTTTTTCTATAACTGATATTTCGTAAAATTTTGTTTCGTTCATTTCTAACCTGTATTGGAACGATTGGTTTCATTTCGATTGCCAATGTATTTGCACGTTCGGAGTAGGTAAACACATGTAAATACGTTATATCTAGCGATTCAATAAAATGAGCCGTTTCATTAAAATCTTCATCCGTTTCACCAGGGAATCCTACGATTACATCTGCACCAATACAAGCATGAGGCATGAGTTTTTTTATAAGGTTAATGCGCTCTGCAAACAATTCTTTTTTGTAGCGCCTACGCATATTCCCGAGCGTTTTATTACTGCCACTTTGCAATGGAATGTGAAAATGCGGCATGAACTTTTTACTTTGGCTCACAAATTCAATCATCTCATCAGTTAGCAAATTGGGTTCAATGGATGAAATTCTAAATCGTTCAATCGGCGCTTCTAATTCAATGCGTTTCATCAACTCAAAAAAACTTTCATCGTGCTTTTTACCACCTGTATATCCTTTCCCAAAATCGCCTAAATTGATTCCAGTTAACACAATTTCCTTAGCACCAGCTTGGGCAATTTCTTCAATGTTTTCAATGATGTTGTCTATACTATCGCTTCTGCTTTTTCCTCTGGCAAGTGGAATGGTACAAAAACTACAATTGTAATCACATCCATCCTGAACCTTTAAAAATATTCGGGTTCTTTCTTTTATAGAGTGGGAGGGAACAAATACATTTACATCTTCAATATCACAACTACATATTTTACCCGCATCGTTTTTATTTAATTCTTTAAGGTGCTGCGAAATATTGAATTTTTCTGCTGCACCTAAAACCAAGTTAACTCCGGGAATTGAAGCAATCTCAACAGGTTTTAATTGCGCATAACAACCCGTAATCACCACCATGGCATCAGGCGCTTTTTTTTGAATTCGCCTTACCAATTGTCTGCATTCTTTATCTGCATTTTCAGTAACGGAGCAAGTGTTAATCACGTAAACATCAGCAATTTCATCAAACGATCTCTTTTCAAAACCATCATTTTCAAGCATACGCGAAATCGCAGTGGTTTCACTGAAGTTTAATTTGCAACCCAAAGTATGAAGCGCTACCGATTTTTGCATGTGCGAATGTACTAATAAAAGATTTTTGTGCCGATGCCTTTTTTATAGATTTTTTGTTGAATGGTTTTAAAAGATTAAATGACTAACTTAGTTTTTCAAATTAATTCTATCACAATGAAGTATTTATTCTTTGGTTTTTTATTGATGCAAGTAATTTCCTGTACTGCACAAAAATCAAGCCCTATTGAATTTAAAGCATCGTTTGAAAAAGAAAAAGATGCCATTTTAATTGACGTACGCACGCCAGATGAATTTAAATCAGGTTCAATTGAAAAATCAATTAACATAGATTATAACGATCCAAAGTTTGAAGAAAAAATCGTTCATCTAGATAAGAAATTGACTTATTACGTTTATTGCTTGTCTGGTGGAAGAAGCTCATCTGCTGCAGATGTTATGCGCAAAAATGGTTTTGAAAAAGTGGTTGAACTAAAAGGGGGCATCTTGGCTTGGAATAAATCAAACTTTCCACTTAAAAATGTTGAACCCACAAAAAAAGAATCACTTACCCTTGAGTCACTTCAAAAAATAATTGATTCCGAAAAAATTGTGCTGGTTGATTTTTATGCACCTTGGTGTGGCCCTTGTAAAAAAATGGAACCCTTACTTGAGGCCGTTACCCGTGATTATAAAGGAAAAGCGACCATCATTAGAATTAATATCGATGAAAGTAAAGCTTTAGCACAACATTTTAGAATTGATGAAATCCCTTTTTTTAAAGTTTTTGTGTCTGGAAAAGAAAATGGAAATTATATTGGTCAGATTGACCGTGAAACATTCGACAGGATTTTGAAGGTGGATTAAATTATCAATTGATTTTAACCTCTTTTACAATAGCTTCGCCCATTGCATCATTCACCCGTTGTATAATGGTGTCCTTCTGATATAAAAGTTCGTTCCTCAAAGGCGCAACACTAGTATGTACAAAAAGTGTACTTCCAATTATTTTTATGCTGTCTGTGTATTTAGATATCGTTTTTCCCATGAGCTCTTCCCACAATTCTTCTATTTGAATCGCCTGGATTGACGATTTCATTTTACTCTGCTTTAAAAATTGTTGTAATGCTTCCTGCATTGAAAATTCAGCCATAAATTAAAGTTACAAAGATTGTTGTGAAATTACAATTCAATAATCTGTCCTTTTATCTGCATTTTTTCAAATACATCAAGCAACCTGCTTTTGTGTGTATCTGTTATAAAAACCTGTCCACGATTTTCAATACATACAATTTTCAATAAATTGTTCATCCTCGTTTCATCAAGCTTTTCAAAAAAATCATCCAACAATAAAATGGGATAAAAACCTTTTGTTGTTTTTATGATTTCGTATTCTGCAAGTTTCATGGCAAAAAGCAAACTCTTTTTCTGTCCTTGCGAGGCAATGGCTTTAAATTGAAGTTGTTGCATTGAAAATTGCAAATCATCTCTGTGAATACCTTTGCTTGTTCGTTGAAGCATTCTGTCTCGCTCTCTGTTTTGCTTGAATAAATCATCAAGTGATTGTTCATTCAAATGGCTTTCATAAACCAATTCTATTGCTTCGTTTGCTTCGGAAATTTTTTTATAAAACGCTTGTACCAATTGAGACAGCTCGTTTGTAAATGTTTTTCTTTTGGCGTAAATAATATTCCCATGTTCAATCAACTGTTCGTCAAAAATATCAAGCAAAGCATAGTCAAATTTCTGTACGTTGAAATCTTTTTTTAAATAACTATTTCGTTGCAAAAGAATTTTATTGTAATGAATCAACGACTGCATGTATTCTTTATCAAGCTGACAAAGTACCGTGTCCATAAATTTCCGTCGTAGTTCGCTACTGTCATTAATTAATTCAATATCATCAGGCGCTATCATTACGCAAGGGAGTAGTCCTATATGTTGAGATAATTTATCGTAAGGCACATCATTTAACGAAAACTCTTTTTTTGCATTTGATTTATTTATGCAAATGATTTTGCTTGATGCTTCATTATTATAGAAAAATCCTTCAACCCTAAATCCGTCCTTACCATGCTCAATAATCATATTTTCATTACCCGAAAAATAGCTTTTGGTAAAACAGCAATAGTAAATAGAATCGAGCAGATTTGTTTTGCCAATGCCGTTTTTTCCGCAAATTCCAACCACGTTTTCTACGAAATCAAATCGGCCAGATTCGTAGTTTTTGAACTGAGTGATATTTATTTTTTTAATGGAAAGCATTGTGGGGTGCAAGTTATACCAAATTGAAATATAAATGGGTTCATAAATTCATGGTATAATACCGATGTGGTAGCTATTTGAGACAATTTTATTGGATCATTACACATATCCAATCGGTGTTATATTAGTTCGATTGAATTTAGACGGGGAAATTCTTTGCTATAGAAAAGATATTTTATAGATAATCTGTGATTTTAAGTGGATTTTTTGAAGAAATTCCAAACTTTAAAAAGCTGTGTTTGATTTTTTTATACAACTTATTTTTTTACCATTTACTTCTTATCTTTGGCATCTAAAATTTAAAACTGTGGCAGCGAAATTCTCAAAAGAAACTTATTTATACTGGTACGAGTTGATGCTTTTATTGCGTCGTTTCGAAGAAAAAACCGGTCAATTATACGGAATGCAAAAAATCCGTGGGTTTTGTCATTTATACATCGGTCAAGAAGCTATTGCTGCTGGATGTATGACAGCGACAAATGCAGACGATAAATTTATTACAGCTTATAGAGATCATGGATTGGCTATCGCAAAAGGCGTAACTGCCAACAGTTGTATGGCTGAATTGTACGGAAAAGCAACAGGTTGTAGTAAAGGAAAAGGTGGAAGCATGCACTTTTTCGGATTAAAAGAAAACTTTTTTGGTGGTCATGGTATTGTTGGTGCACAAATTGGTACTGGCGCCGGACTTGCTTTTGCTGAAAGATATCGAGGTACCAAAAATGTAGTTTTATGCTTTTTTGGTGATG
>CALQKL020000052.1 GCA_943331145.2 Chitinophaga pinensis | reverse complement strand
CTGCTGCATCTATTTTGGATAGTACTAATTTGCGATAATAAAACTGTTTTAAAGCGGAACGATTCCAAAATTTAGGACTATCGATTATGCGATATATCAGTTTTGTGTTTTTATATAGAAAGGGTTTTGCAGCTGCACCATATTTTAAAGTACGGGAACCATTCAGTAAAACAAAATCGGGATTCCAGGCATTTATGGTCGTAATCAATCGAAATAATAAAACTGGATTAATGGTGGGAATCTTTTCGAATATATGGTTTTCATTTCCATTCAATTCTATATCCTGATCTAATAAACTTAATTTTACTTTTTCATGATAAGCGTATAAGTATACTTTTTTTATTAAAACTCCTTCATCATGAAAATGTTGACTTAAATCATCCACAAAAACCTGAGCACCTCTACGAATGGGTTTTGTGTCTAAAAAAAGTAATTTCATTGATTAAAAGTTTGTCATTAAAGTCCACTATTTTTTTTGAAATAATTCAAAAAAAAGAAAAGCTATAATTCTAAATATTGGTAATCAAATTTAACTTTTTATACAATCAAAAAATTATTTTTCACGTATATTTTAGATTATTATACAGTTAATTTTCCAATCATTATACATGGATAATTTAAAATATCTAAAATGTAATTTTGAAAAAAGTAGTTTTTGTCAAAAAGAAGTTTGGGGAATAATTTAATGCCATAAAAAAACAAAACTGCTATTGTTCGAAAACTTATAATTACTTTTTGTAAAATTGGTATTTTTTTGCCAGAAGACAATTGCTTATCTCTACCTTTTCCTATGAATCTTTTTAATTGCCAATTTAACGTGTATTTATATTCAGCTACTAGATGATCCATTTTCCAATTGGGAACGAAGCCGATGGTATCTCCATTTGCACGCATTTTATCTTGAAGATAATTTTCTTCACCATACCCAACTATATTTCCTCGCATGCCGATATTAGGGGGAAATCCACCGGCATTTAATAAATGTTGTTTTTTAAAAGCGCAAATACCACCAGCTACATGTAAGTTATTGGGCAAAGGGCCAATGTTTTCTCTTAACATGGGCATTTGTCCGAAAATTGGAGACAACCATTTGGGTTTTGGTGTTCTATACCAAGGATAAAATATACCTCCAAATCCATCAAATAAATTATTACTTATCGTTTCCATCATCACCTCATTAAAATCAGGATGTGCTAATGCATCATCATCCATAAAGCAAACCCAATCGTATTTTGCTGATTCTACACCTTTGTTTCGCGCATGACTCAATCCTATTTTTTCTTCAAAAACATAATTTATATTTTTTAACTCATGTTGAAAACTCAATGCAACCACTTTGGTATCATCAGTAGATTGATTATCAATGACAATGTATTCAACATTTTCAAAAACCTGATTTTGACCAATAAAAGAATTGAGACAAGTTTTCAATAAAGCAGATCTATTTTGTGTACAAATTATAATTGAACATCCATTCATAAAAAAAATTATAACGATTTAATTCCGCTCTCTTCACGGATTTTTTTACTATTCATTGAAACATCCAAAATCCGATTTAATATTTTACCAAGAAATTGATATTTTAAAATATTGCTATTCTTTAAATGAAATTCAAAAACATAATAACAAGCTTTTTTTTGAAATTCGGAAGAGAAATTTGTTTTAGAAAAAAAATCTGTGAATAATTGGGGGTAATCACTAAGCACTTTTTTTAAATCTTCTGGTCGATACCAATTTTTAAACGTCATAAAAGAATTCATTTGCCTGAAATCAATTGGATGATAATGGAAATTAAATTTGATTGACTCTTCATTGAATTTACCTAAAGCTTCATCAATGTTTCCTTGCATGATATTTAACCCCAAAGCTTGTATTAGTCTTGATTTTATAGCTTTTTCTACATCGAATTTCAATTCTGCATTTAATGGACTATTGTTTCTAATACGATTGTCATTTAATGGTACTCGTTTAATAACTTCCACTGTATTTTCATACATTCTCCATGGGTTTCTGGACATACTATTGGAAGTATAACGATAAGCAACCATTGGCTTTCTTATAACAAAACGTTCTATGCCCATCTTTGCAACACGAATCCAATAATCCCAATCTTCTGCACTTTTTAGAGAAATATCAAATTCTCCTGCGTCTAATGCTGTTTTTCTACGTATAAAAAAAGATAATGGTGGGCCAGGATTCCCAATTTTTGTTTGCTGAAGAAAAGGATCTGCTGATTGTTTTAATATATTAGAATATATCAAAGTGTTGTGTTCATCCACTAATTGATGTCCAACCTGAAATAAATCAAATTCTTTGTTACTCTCTATCTCTCTTTGAACTTGATTCAAACAATCAGGCAATAAATAATCATCTGAATCATGAAAATTTAACCATTCGCCAATTGCCTTATGAATTCCTGCATTTCTTGCTGCAGAAAGTCCACCATTTTCCTGGTGAATAATTTTAATTCTATTATCATCTTTTGCTAAATAATCTGCAGTATCTTTTGTATGATCAGTTGAACCATCATTAACAATGATTGCTTCCCAATTTTCAAAGGTTTGATTTTTTAATGATTGAATGCATATTTTAAGCCAATCTGCTTGATTGTAACATGGAATAATTATAGAAAATTTGTACATAGACTAATGGGTTGAATCATCAACATTTTTAGAACCTTGTTATCGAAATTAGAATTTATCTCTGATTTTAGTCAATGGGTATTCAAAATATTTATACAAGTAGTACGATAAAAATATTACCAAGAACCAATACATAAAGTAAATTATTGAAATTGAAAATATCCCTCCACCTGGACTAAGATGTAATAATGATAATATTTTTGGAAGAATTACACCCTGAATAAAAGTTAAATTTAAAAGATACATCGAATAAGAAATGATGGCAATAAATGTAAAAATAAATTTCAAGTATTTATTTTTCGCCTCGTTCATAAGGGAAAAAAATGGTAATGAAAGAAATGTGATTATCGACTCAATATTATATTGATAAATTGAAAGAAATAGATAATCTTTTGAGCTTAATCTCGAATAAAGCGTAATTATTAAACCCAAAAATATTGCTAAGACAAACATTGTGTTTTTATGATTTTTCCACAAATCTTTATGGTAAGTAAATAAATATGCCCCTAGTACGCCATACATTAAACTATCTAATCTATATACCACAACCTTTTGGATGTTTGTTGCCCATTCAGCATGGTTTTCATTTGTAAAATAATTATACGTTCTCAATAATAACGGCGTGATTAAAAAAAACAAAAGTGAAATTATCAATGCCTTCTTTTTGTTTTTCAAAATAAAGCTCAGCCCAAAAGTTAAAAGCGGGAACGACAGGTAAAACCATTCTTCCACAGATAAGCTCCAAGATTCCGGGAAAAATGAAGGGCTCCCTTGATGTAGATTTTGAGAAAAGAAATAATATGAAAGATTGAAACCACCTTTATCTTTTAAAACTACAAACTGAAAAGCAACTAAAATACTTAATACAAAAAAATAGTTTGGTATTGTTCTAAACCATCTTCTTATCCAAAAATCAAAAAGGACTTTAAAAGTAAATTCATTTTTTTGCAATATTTTAATCAAAATTCCACCTATTAAAAACCCACTTAAAACAAAAAAAACAGATACGCCATCGATGTAAGGAAATGGCAATAAATAATAAAATTTATATGACTTAGGTAAGACATAAACACCGTGACCATAAACAACTAAAAGGATTGCAAATGACCGTAAAATATCCAATCCAAAAATTCTTTTTTCATGTGTTTTATTGAATTCATTTATAAAGTTCATTTGAATTATAATTTATAGGCTATTGGTAAAATTAAAATCTATTGTTTTCTTTTATTTAAATACACCATTAATTTTTCTTGCAAATCTGGGTTGACTTCAAAATCAAATTTTCTGCCAAATAAATAATCTCCTTTTGAAAACTCAGAAATATCTAGTTCATCCAATATTTTTGGAGATGAAGACAAGCCTTCCCATTTAATGTATCGAAGCGTATTGTTTTTTACAACTTCAATTTTGTTTTTTGATTTAAATAAAATGGTAGGAATAAAAATCTCTTCTGGAATAAGAGTGAATTTCAATCGTTGACGAAGCCAAAAATTTTCTTGAAGATTCTTTAAAAAATCAATTACTGTTGAGTGGTGAAACATAAAATAGAACTCACACCCGTAATACGTTTGCTTTGGATCGAACTGTTTTAAAACAATTGCATTCCATAAAGTATAAAGCAATTTGTATAATATATTTTTTGTGTATCGACCGATTGAAATACGTTTCCCGTTTTTTAAAAAATGCAATGTTTCTAATCTGTCTTTTCCTTTATTTGCCCATGTAGAATCTTCTAAAGTAAAATGGTGCATAAAACTTAAAGGCGACGAATTTGCTAGTTTTTGTTGAATCTCATTATTGGTTCTCAACGGAAAATCCTGAGCACTTAAATGAATATAATAATCAAAATTTTCAGCAGATGCTTTTTTCAATCCATTGATGATCACCTTTACGCAATTATAACTTCCCCAATACGAATTCAATCTTTCTAAATAAATAATATTGGCATTTTTAATCTGTGCTAATGATTTTTGAAAAGGCGAGATATCTTTTTGTTTATCAATATGCACATAAAAAAAATGATCTGGATGTTTTAATTGTTCAATTAAACAACTTAACTGTTCAGGGTTTTTATATGCTAATATGATAAATGCTATTTTCAGGTTGATTATTTGTTTATGGATTTAAAAATTTAATCACTAATCGTTTAGCGTTTTGTTTATTTAATTTAAAAATAGAAAACACTCGATTGCTTCCAATAAATAAAGAAATTATTACTTTTTTTGAAACCAGATCTTTTAAAGTAAGCAAATGTTCTATGAGTTCATCACTTGTTTTTTTTTGATATTCTTGAAAAAACAATGCTTCTTTTTTCAAGAATAATGATGCATCAATTTCATTTGATGGTTGAAATATCAATCCATCATTTTTCAAATTTTCCCTCCATTTTTCGCCACGATGAAATTGATAAATCCCTAATCTTATTTTTTCAGATAAATTTTTGATGGCATCTAAATCAAAATTTAAATAATTTTTGATTGTTAAAAAATAAGCATCGAGCGTAGTTGCTTCAATTAAACACTTTTGAATATCAACATGAAAAACATCAAAAGTAGAACATAAATAAGCTTGTTGTGGTGCAAAAATTGGAATAGCGCCATGTTTACATGCTTCTAAAATACCTAATCCAGAACCAATTGGAAATGGCTCTAAAAAGTAATCAAAAGTTTTATAATATGGCTCTGGATTTTTTACAATCCCCAAACAAAAAACGTTTTTGGGTATTTGTATAGTTTCTCCAGCAATGCTAATGAATTCTTGTTCGGTTAAACCAATAATTACAAAATTAAAATCAACATATTTTGCTGATATTTCAGTAATAATATTTACTAAAGGGGGCATTCCATTGAATGATTGAGCCTTGCCAAAATTAGTCAATGTACCAACGATGCGTTTTTTGGAATCAAACCCAAGATTTGATTTTGCTTCGCTCCTATTGGGCGTTTCGTATTTATTTTGAATGGGCAAAACTTGTATTTGAGGTTTTAAAATAGATTTCCCAAAATAGGAAATCAATGCTCCAGTGTATCTAAAATCCATCATTTTGCTGAAGTACTTTGCACCCAACGAAAACACATGATCGGCATGATTGTATTGAACAATTTCATGCGTTTTATTTTTACCAAAAGCCATTAATGGAACGAGGTCATCTGGATGTTGAAACAAATAAACTTTTGATGGGAAAATGGAATCTATTCGTGAAATTAGTTTTGATGATTTTTCTAAAATGTTATTTTTCGTATCTAAAATAATAACGTCTACATTTTTTTCTTTTAAGGATTCAAATATATTGTCGGGTAAGGATTTATTTTGTCGGGTAAGGATTACTGTATGTTGATAACTGGGTAGATTATCAATAAAATTCAAAATACATCTGGTATGTCCACCAATAGCGAATAGAGTACTGGCAACATAAACAAAATGATTGTTTTTATTCTGCTCTATTTTTTTTGACACAATCATTTGCTTTTCCAAAATTGAATCTAAATCTTCATCGCTAAAACGTAATGGATAATTTTTCCAGCAATAGAAAATCAGCTGCTCGGCTTTGATCAATTGCTTATTGGAATCCCTTTCGGAAAGAACTTCGGCTTTGAGCTTGCTGTAAATATGTTCTATTCGTTGATCTGTCATGAAATAATAATACCATTAAATCTGGAAAAATTGATTTATGATGTTTGCAATATAAATCACTTGATCTTCTTTCATTCCTGGCCAAATGGGCAAACTCAAGCAAGTATCCGCAATTTCTTCTGCAATGGGAAAATCTCCTTTTGAGAATCCTAAATTTAAATATGCTTTTTGTAAATGTGGTGGAATGGGATAATGAATTAGCGTTCCAATTTCATGATCTGAAAGATAGTTCATAAGTTCATTACGCTTATTTGTTCTAACAACATATAAATGATAGGTATGTGTTGCATTTTGTGCAACAACAGGCAAAATCAAGCTATTAATATTAGATAAATGATGGTTATACCATTTTGCGATTTCTTGACGTTGTTCAATCCAAGTTGTTAAATAATTCAATTTTACATTAAGAAAAGCAGCCTGACATTCATCCATTCGCATGTTGAATCCGATTTCATCATTAACGTATTTAACACTTGTACCATAATTTGATAAAACCTTTGCTTTTTCATACAATGCTGCATCGTTTGTAGTCATTCCTCCTGCATCTCCAAGTGCGCCAAGGTTTTTACCTGGATAAAAACTGGTTCCATTAATTTGGCCAAATGAACCTGTAATTTTATTTTGAAATGTAGCTCCTTGTGCTTGTGCATTATCTTCAATAACTTTTAAATTATATTTCTCTGCAATCTGCATTATCTCTTTCATTTCGCAAGCTTGACCATATAAATGCACGGGCATAATCACTTTTGTTTTTGGTGTAATGGCCGTTTCAATCTTTGAAGGGTCGATATTGTATGTATGAATATTGGGTTCTACAAAAATTGGAGTTGCACCAACATAAGAAATCGCCAAAACGGTTGCAATGAATGTATTTGAAGGTACAATCACTTCATCACCTTGCCCAATGTTCAACGTTTTTAAAGCAATATGTAAAGCATCTAAACCATTGCTTACTGCAACGGCATGGTTGACTTGATTAAATGCTGCATAATTAGATTCGAAAGCTTTTACTTGCTCGCCTAAAACAAACCAATTACTATCATAAACTTTTTCAAAGGCGTTCATCATTTCCATTTTCATGGGTTGATGTGTAGCTCCGAAATTTAAAAAAGGAATCTTCATTTTTAATAATTAAATCGATTAAAATCTATTGATTAAGTAAATATTTTTTTTACAACAGCCGGATTTCCGGCAGCCAAACAGTTGGCTGGTATTGATGAAATCACAACAGATCCGGCAGCGATTATGCTATTATCTCCAATAGTAACTCCCTTTAAAATTATAGATCCCCATCCAATCCAAACATTATTTCCAATATTAATTTCCTTTTTGGCTACATTGGCATAATCAATTTTATGTCCCAAAACTTCGCTCTCTCTGATTTGTGGGCTTATTGGATGAAAATCCGTATCTGCAATAATTGTAGAAGATGCAATTTGGCAATTTTTTCCAATAGTTACTTTTTTATATGAAGTAATTGCAACACCATTTAACTGCGAGTTATCGCCAATTTCAATAACGCCTTCTAAACCACAAATAAGCGTGCATCTATATGTTAAAGCAGTATTGCTTTTTTTGAAATCAGAATTAAGTACTACTTTATCTCCAAGAATAATTTTAGCATTCCCAGGTAATTTACAAATTGGAATATGTCCCATAACCCTTAATTGTCCATTTGTCTTAATCTTTTTTCCATAAACAAACTTAAATAACATTGATTTCCACCTTTCTTTTCTACTAACTTTTCTAATATTTTCTTGCATGATATTGAAATTATTAAATCATAAAATTTGCCACACTGTCAATTATAATATCTGGATTATAACTTTTTAATTTTTCTTCGCTTAAAAAACCAGTAAGGACAGCAGCTGTATTTATTTGCAATGTCTTTCCAGTTAAAATATCTTTTCCCGTGTCGCCCAATATCCAATCTTCTTTTTTTATTTCTATATTTTCAAGAATGAGTTGAGATTTTTCTATTTCTTGTTTTGTTACTAAAATAGATTTGAAATATCTATCCCAACGTAATGCTTTAATTTGTTTAACTGCTTTTTCATAAGATTGCCGAGCAGTCACAAGATGTAATTGGTGGTTTTCAAAAAGTGAAATCAATTTATCTTCCACGCCAAAAATCGGGGTGTCGTAATTAATCCAATAATTTTTTTCTATTTCCTGATGCCATTTAATTTGAAACTCTTGAATGGCATTTGATTGATAATTGAATTGTTTTTCCAAAATTTCGGCATGCCCAATGCCTTGTTTTTTAAGTGTCCAATAATCTTCGAAATTCAATTCACTTTCGGACACAAGAAAACTAAAAAGCTTAAATAATCTTTCTTTTGAATCAATTAAAGTGCCATCAAAATCAAAAATGATATTCAAAATTAAATAGTTTGATTTACAATAGAATCCCACTCATTTTTCAATCCAATATGCATTGGAGTGTATGCTATATTTATTAATGATTTTAATTTTGTTGCATCAAATGTAACATTCCTTTGTTCCATTTGATGGCTAACATATTCCGGCGAAATGTCTTTTTTTGAAATTTTAATTATTTCATTAACCAGTTCGTTTATAGTTATTTGATTTTCATTTACAACATTTATCGGCCCTTTAAATGTTTCAAATTCCATAATTTTTTTTATGCAAAAAATTAAATCATCAATATAAATAAACCCTCTTTTTGCAGAGCCATCACCCATTACAATTGGACGGTCATTTGCTTTTATTTTTTGCATGGTTGCAGGAATTATTTTTTTGAATAACCCTTCGCCCGGCCCATATACATGGCCTAATCTCAAAATTTGTACAATTTTGTTATTTGCATTAGCCCAATTTTCAATCATTTTTTCACAATACAATTTTGAAAATCCATACAACGTTTCAGGGATAGTTGAATTATTTTCAGAAATAATTTGCTCCGATTTTTCGTAAACATCTACTGTGCTAAAAAAAATAAACTTTTCAACAGTATCAGGTAGGGATAACAATAAATTTTGCGTAAAAATTATATTGCTATTTGATTTTAAAATATCATTTAAATCGGCATTGCTTTTTGGAATAAATGCGCCAACATGAACTACAGTTTTTATTTTATTTAAAGCCGTTTGCGAAAAATCAATTGAATTTAAATCGTGATTTTTGTAAAGAATTGTTTGGCATTTTTTATTTTCTATTGAACTTAATACCAAAACATTTTCCTTCCCATACAAATTGATAAATTCATTCAACAACTTAGACCCAATAAATCCAGTAGTTCCTGTTAATAGAATCATTACAAATTAATTATGTTTTTTTCAAAATCATCATTTGTAACCAATAATGGTTTTGCATCCATTCCCCTTAACCAAAGTAATCCATCAGGTAAAGGATTAATTATTTTTTCAAGATTAGGAAATGAATTGTATAATGCCAAGTCCTTAAATATCTCAGGCATATTTAAACCAGCTTCTGTAAAAAAAAGTACTGTAGTAAAAAATCTAGAGATGTTAATTTCTGTTGGATTAGGAACTCCATTAAAATCATAGGCCATATCAACACCAAAAATTCCATGAGGTTTATCTGAAACTGCCTTTACGGTATCGATTGCAATTTTATCAATCATTTCATCCGAAAATGTTTGTCCAACTTTAGTAACACCCGTTACACCAGAAACGGTTCTATTTCCATGTGTCCATCCTTTTCTAATCCTTGTTTGCGCTACTACTAATTTACCTTCATGCCATATAGAGAGCCATGTTACGGTATCAGGTGTAAGCATTTCTGCCGCTACAAAATCACCCCACCCTTTATAACGTTCTATCCATCCTTTTGCGAAAGTAAAATCATTTGTAGGCAGTGCGCCTTTCCCACCGCCACCAATTGAAGAAGCCCTTAACCAAATATTGCCATTTTTATCCCCTAAAGTTTCAAAAGCATTTTTCAAATCTGCTTCATTGTGAATCATGATGTTTTCAGGCACTTTAATTCCAGCTTTTTTAAGCTTTAGGTAAGTTTTGTATTTATGCACGCAAATATCAATAACATCATGACTTGGCATAAATGTTTTAACACCTGCAGCATGTATTTCTTCTCTCAGCGCGGAAGCATGAAAAATTTCTAAATCATTTTGAAAATGAATTAAATCGGGCTTTTCTTTTTCTAAAATTTGTAAAAGACAATTTTTGTATTCAGGTGTGTTGGCATAAGGAATATAATACTTTTTTTGAGCAGCAGACAACAATAAATCGGTTGGCTCACTTCCCATTCCAATAATTTCTTCATTTTTTTTACTAGCTAATAAAGATTTTATTACCCCTTCAGAAGGAGCTCCACCAGCGCCAGCGATTAAGATTTTCATAAATTATATCGGTTTAAAAATTGATCGTAATCACGTATGTAATCTGTTTCATCATACATTAAAGAAGCCAACACCAAACAAATTGAGCCCGAAGAAAAATTTGATAACTCCCTCCACATACCTGGTTTCAAATGCAAGCCAAAGTTTGGCCTATTTAAGCTTATTGTTTTTTTGTTTTTTCCATCATCTATGGTTACATCAAAACTGCCACTAGCTGCAATAATTAATTGTTCAAGTTCTTTGTGTGCATGGGCTCCACGAGATTCACCACCAGGGACATCATACAAATAATAAACACGTTTTACATCAAATGGAATATCAATATTATTTTGTATAGGCGTTATATTACCTGCCCTATTTTGAATTTTAGGAAAATCAATGATTGAACAATCAAAAACGGTGAATTTATTTTGCTCCATGTATTTCATTTATAAACATATCCTTATCTCGGATATATTCTTTTTCATTATAAAAAGAATCTGATGCCACAAAGGCCAATGCATTTGTAGAAAAGTTCTCCATGCTTCGCCAAATCATTTTTGGAATGTATAATCCGTAATAAGATCGATTTAGTGTGAATTTTTTTTCTTCTTTCCCATCAAATAAAACCACATCAAAACTCCCGGATAATGCAATTATAAACTCTTGCATTTCTCTATAAGCATGACCGCCTCTTATTTCTCCGCCAGGGACGTCATAAATCCAATAAACCCTTTGTATCATAAAGGGCACATGCTGTTCATTTTGAAAAAAAGACAAGTTCCCCCTTTCATCGAGAATCTTTGGCAGGT
>CALQKL020000051.1 GCA_943331145.2 Chitinophaga pinensis | reverse complement strand
CGCTTACACTAAATGTTTCCGTTTCAAAATAATCTAAGGTATTTGATTCCGACTTCTTCTTTCTTCTTGAAATTTCTATAGTCGACGAATCCCCTAAATCATTTATACCACCAGCTTCTAACAATAATTCTTTTATTGTTAAATTTTCTCTCCATTGAATCTTTCCTGATTTTCTGATGTTCCCTAAAATGGTTACAAATTGATTGTCTTTAAAATCATAAATTGAATAAACATGCACCGAATCTGATTTGTTCAATGGAATATCCAAATGATTGTTTATGATTGAATCAAGATTTACAGATAATATTGAAGATTGTCTGCCTTTTTCCAATCTAAATATATTCACTCTTTCCATAAAGGCCACTTCCAACAATCCGCCAGATTTTTCTAATAATGATTTCAAGGTTGATGTTGAACCAGCTTCGTAATTCCCAGGTCTATATACCGAACCCGTTATGGTAATTTTATCAAGTACAACATTTTGCAATTTGCTCACGTAATAATCATCTCCATTCTTAATGACAAATTTTGAAAACGCACTGTCTTTTATTTCTACTACTTTCTTGTCTTTTTCTGCTATTCTAGTTACCACTATTCCACTTTTATAGGCCATTTCATTAAACCCACCACAATAGCTCAATAGATTTCCTACATTTTCGCCAGCTAACATTTCGTACTTTCCGGAGCGTTTGATGCTTCCTAATATATTGACCCTGTTTTCATAATATGGAATTCTTATAAGGTCTCCTTCTTGTAAAAGAATATTGTCTTTTTGATTGCCTCTGCATAAGAACTCATACAAATCCGCTTTCTTTATCAACTTATTTGCCCTTATAACTTCTATTTGTCTGTAACTTCCTAGGTTGCTCGGACCGCCGCACAAATACAACACGTTGTATAATGTAGTTAATGAGGAAATCGTGTAGGTGCCGGGTTTGTATGCTTCTCCAATTACGGTAACCCTTATGCTTCTTATTTTACCCAGCTTTATTTGAACCCTAGTTTGTCCGCTTGAGATAGCCCTATAAATTGTTGATGCCAATTTTGATTTTATTTTCTCAGTTGCTTGCTCAAGCGTTAGTCCGCTTACATAAATCGGACCAACGGAAGGAACATAAATTTCTCCATTTTCATTTACATCTAAATTATAGCGCATTTCGCTGTATCCAAACACATTTACCACCAATTCATCATCCGGACCAACTACATAAGAAGAAGGTGTAGCAATGCGGATATTCGGCTCAAAAACCAAACTGCTTTTTAAAAACAACTCCGAGCCAAAAACAGATTGATCTTTATTGGCATTTTCCATTTCAACAACACTTGAACTTTCATCGTATCTTCTTTCAGGTTCGGCAATATTCGGTTTGCTTTTAGCAAGTGAAACATTGTTAAGCCTATCAACCAATTTACTCGCCTGTTCTTTTGACATGCCTTTACTTTTCAAAATCTCCACAGCTTTATCAGTATCCATTCCCATGCTGTTCATTTTATTACGAATCGCCAAAATCTCGGCGTCACTATAATTGTCCACATTTATTTGTGTTAAATTTCTTTCTTCAAACAAATTAGACTGTGCATCACATATTAAAACCACGAACAAAAAAAAGAAAGTTGAAATCAGTTTATTGATAAATTTTTTCATGTACTAACGCTTTAGATTATTCTTTTTATTTACACAAACAGCATAGAAACGTGGCCAAAGTTACAGTTTTTTATCATTCTTAGTTTATAGAAAATGGTATAAATAAAGCGATTCAACCTAATTTGAACTAAACAAATTTTCCTTCAATTTGCTTCTACTATCTTTGCAGCCATGCATTACGCCTCAGTAGAAAATATCACCAAGTCTTTTGGTATCAGAACCCTTTTTAAAAATATCACTTTTTATATAGAAGAAGGAGATAAAATAGCTTTAGTAGCCAGAAACGGTTCAGGAAAATCAACTTTAATGAAAATCCTTGCTGGCTTTGATACGGCAGATACCGGAACCGTTTGGATTCATAAAGACATTAAGACTGTAATGCTTCAGCAAGACAATGATTTCGATCCCAATAAAACCATTTGGGATAATGTACTTCGATTGGATAATCCTGTTATTAAGGCAGTAAAAGCATATGAAGAATACCTCGAAAATGGTTCTGAAGATATTGACCATTTATCGGAGTTAATGTCTCAATTAGATGATTTAAACGCCTGGACTTTTGAAAGCGACCTTAAACAGATTTTAGGAAAGCTGAATTTGCATATTTTAAATGAAAGGGTTGGAAATCTGAGCGGTGGTCAAAAGAAACGAGTTGCTTTGGCGCAAGCACTTATCGAATCTCAATTACACGAAGGAAGATGTTTATTAATAATGGATGAGCCCACCAACCATTTGGATGTATCTATGATAGAATGGTTGGAAGAATTCTTAAGTGCACAAAAAATCACCTTGTTGCTTGTAACGCATGATCGATATTTTTTAGATGCTGTTTGTAATGAAATTATAGAAATCGATGAAGAAAAGGTTTTTGTGTACAAAGGCGATTACGATTATTTTTTAGAACAGAAGAGTTTACGCATAGAAATTGAACAAAGCGAACTACAAAAAGATAAAAACATATTTCGTAAGGAATTGGAATGGATGCGTAAGCAACCAAAAGCCAGAACTACAAAAAGTAAAAGCCGACAAGATGCTTTTGCTGAGGTAGAAGATCGGGTAAAACAACAAAAAGAAGTTGCGGAAGTAAGTTTGCAAATGAAAATGACCCGTCTTGGTGGGAAGATTTTGGAAATGAAAAAAGTGTATAAAAGTTTTGGCGACCTCAATATCATGAAGGGATTCGATTATACATTCAAACGCGGCGAAAGAATTGGCGTAGTAGGAAAAAATGGTGTTGGAAAGTCTACATTTTTAAAAATTGCGTTGCTGCAAGAGCCAGCAGATTCTGGAAAAATCAATCATGGCGATACCGTGGTGTTTGGAAATTTTAGTCAAGATGGATTGATATATAAAGAAGATAAAAGAGCGATTGAATATGTGAAATCGATGGCTGAATTTTTTCCGTTAGCGGATGGAAGCAAAATTTCGGCAAGCCAGTTTATGGAAAAATTTGGATTTACTGGCGAACAGCAATACACGATGCTCAGCAAACTAAGCGGTGGAGAAAAACGTCGATTGCATTTGATGAGTGTGTTGTTTGTAAACCCCAACTTCTTGGTACTTGATGAGCCTACTAATGATTTGGATTTACAAACATTAAGAACGTTGGAGGAGTTTTTAATGGAATACCCAGGTTGTATTTTAATTGTAAGTCACGATAGATATTTTATGGATAGAATGGTAGATCATCTTTTTGCATTTGAAGGGGATGGTGTTATTAGAGATTATCCAGGAAATTACACACAATACAGAGAAGCACAATCAAAAGGACTGTTGGAAAACAATACCCAACAGATTATGAAAGAACACAGCGAAGTAAAAGAAGTTATAGAAAAAAAAGAAACAACCTCAAGCTCAACCACAAATCAATCCGTTAAAAAATTATCTTTTAAAGAGAAGTTTGAATTGGAAACTTTAGAAAAAGAAATGCCAAAACTTCAAAAAGAGAAAGAGGAGTTAGAGATAAAAATGTCGAGCAATTTAAGTTATGACGAACTTCAAAAAGCCGCCGAGCGCGTCAGTGAAATCATTAAATCATTAGATGAAATGGAAATGCGTTGGCTTGAGCTCAGCGAAAAAAATGGGTGATTTGAGTTCTGATAAGAATCATTAAATACTTTGATAACGCGCATTATTAAACGCTTTGTTTGAAAATACATTTGCCTTGTAATTAAAATTTAAAACTAAAAAACAAGGAGGTATTTATGTCAACACGAGCATTAACAAGAAATGGCGGAACTGTTCCCACAATTTTTGATGATTTTTTTAAACCATGGAATGAATGGTTTGATAATGAAAACGTTTTACTGAATCGAGTATTAACCGTTCCAGCTGTAAACATTGTAGAATCACCAAGTGAATTCAAGCTTTCCATTGCAGCACCAGGAATGAAAAAAGAAGATTTCAACATTGATGTTGAAGGAAACATGTTAACCATTAGTTGTGAGAAAGAAACGACAAGTCACGAAAAAGAACATAAGTACACCCGGAAAGAGTATAATTATTCATCGTTTAGCAGAAGCTTTTCTTTGCCAGAAGATGTGAGTAAAGAAAAAATTCAAGCAAGCTATAATGATGGCGTATTAAATTTGATGCTTCCGAAAAAAGAAGAATCGAAAAAATTAACTGCGCATCATACCATTCAGGTAAAATAATGATTAAACCCGGATTTTTTAGTTGGAATCGTGATGAAAGGGAAAAAGGCAATAAAGACGGGTGTTTGAGCCGATTTTTTGGTCGAAGACATATTGAATTATGGTAAGGTCAAAAAGTCAAACAAACGCTTGTATTTGCAGCATTTTTTTCTTGTAATAGATTTCAACTACAAAATCTGGGTTAATGCTCTTTAATAAAAAAAGCCCTCGATTTTGAGGGCTTTTTTTATTAAAAATTTATTTAGATAAAATGGTTTAGGCCATTATAAATGAATCTTCTACTAGCCCACGGTTTAAACCGTGGGCTATGAAATAAATCTTCAAATAACCGTTTCAACAGTTTAAGGAAATAATCCTAAGCTCAAATAAATTTCAGTGAAATAAAATGATGTACAAAAAATGAACAATTTGAATTTAGTGGATTTCATTGCAAAATTTGAAAATCGCTAAAGAAAAGACTTTAATCAACCATTATTCTTCTCCTGAATTTTTTTATCATTCTGTACCTTGTCCCAATATTTCTTTGCGACCAACAACATGCCAAAGCTTTCACCATCTTCTTTACCTAAATGTTTATGATGCATTTTATGTGCCCAACGAATTGTTTTTACATATGTGTTATTGCTTCTGGTAAACCATTTGAAACGTTGATGAATAATCACTTCATGTACAATAAAATAACCCAAGCCATAAAGCGCAATGCCAAAACCAATGGCTGCAACCCAATAATATTGATGTTGTAATCCCAACATAATACATAACCAACTTGGAATCGCAAAGATTAAAAAGAAGGCATCATTCTTTTCAAAAAAACCTGGTGAAGGTTGATGGTGATCTTCATGCAAAAACCATAAAAATCCATGCATCACATATTTGTGCGTTAGCCAAGTAATGCCTTCCATTATAAAAAAAGTACCCAATACAATAGCAATAAAAATTAGTGGATTCATAGAAATGTTCTTAACAGCGTGAAAAACATGATTTGTATTAATAACAAATTTAGTGCGAATTTGTTTTGCTTTTCAAAATTACAAAAATGAAAAACGAGTAAAAATAACATGCTGAAAATAAACCAACATGCATAATTAAAAATGGGAATTTCACCCGTTCCTCCCCAGGACCAATAACCCAAATGAATGGCCACAGGTTCCATCAACCAATCAAATATTAAAGCCAATGTAGCACCATCAACAATTACAGAAATGGTTTTCAAAATTGGCTTTTTAATGGTTTCATCAGCATCAATTTTTTTAACCAATTTAAACATCATCATGTGCATGCTAGTTCCACAACAAAAGATAACTGTAAACCAATTGATGCCTATAATAAATGGTACGTTTAATACTTTCGGACCTAACGTAGTGCCGTAAGCGTAATCGCCAAATAAAATACCGGTGCGGGTTCCAATGATTTCAATTATAATGCCACCAATGAAACAAGTTAAGAGAAAAAGATAAAAAGAAACATTGCGTGTGTTTTGCGTATATAATATCAACCCAAACATGAGCAACAAATTCAGCGGTGATGAAGCAATTATTAAATCGCTGTTGAAACCCAAAATACCAATCAAACCTACAATATGAAAAACAATGGCAATCGTAGTTGCTATTTGAATTCTGGTGAATTTATTTAAATAACTAGTCTCGAGCATATTTCTTTTTTATTAATTCTGATGTGATGTAGGCACTCTTTAAACACAAAGGAATGCCACCACCAGGATGAACCGTACCACCGCAAAAATACAATCCATTTATTTCTGATGAAAAATTAGATGGCCTGAAAAATGCCGCGAATTTTGAATTGGAACTTGTGCCATATAACGAACCTTGGTAAGTACCCGTTTTTTGCTCAATGGTTACAGGGTTCAATATCTCTTCTGTTTCAATGAAACTTTCAATATCTGTTTTTAAAATTCGATTTAATTTTTGAATGATGTGCTGTTTTGCTTCTTGTATCAACGTTGGCCAATCTTGACCATTATTCGTTGGTGCATTAATCATCACAAACCAATTTTCGCAGCCATCAGGTGCTTGATTGGATTCCATTTTGGAAGTTATATTGATATAAATAGTAGGGTCGTTGAAAAGTGTTTTTTTATTAAATAGATGGTCAAATTCAACATCATATTTTTCGCTAAATAAAATATTATGTAAGCCAAGTTGTGAAAATTCTTTTTTTATGCCCCAATAGAAAATCAATGCACTGCTGCTGCGTTCAATCTTTTCAAGCATTTTTTCTTTTGCCGAATTTTGTAATAAATTTTTGTAGGTATAATACACATCGCCATTGCTTACAACTAAATCGGCACTTTTCAATTCTTCGTTTGTAATTATTCCTTTTACGGTTCCTGCTTCGTGTACTATTTTTTCAACGCTATGATTAAAATGAAATTGCACCCCTTTTTTTAATGCCAGTTTATACAATGCATTGGTGATGTTTATCATCCCTCCCTTTGGATAAAACGTTCCTTGATTTTGTTCGAGGTGTGGAATCAAACTCAGCATTGCCGGCGCTTTGTAGGGATTACTGCCATTATACGTAGCAAATCGATTGAAGATTTGTACCGCTTCTTTCGATTTAAATTGTGTTGAATTATATTGATGTAAACTGTTAAACAAATAAGGCAGTTTGATATTTTTCAATGCATTTATAACCCTTTTATGCAACCAGGTTTTTGATAGATGCAACGAGTGATTTAAAAATATTTCGCCAATGTTATCATACAATGTTTCTGCTTTGGATAAATATTTTTTTACGCTATCGGGTTGCTCTCCCAACTTTGTTTGAAATTCATGTGCTAATTTTTCTCGATCAGCATATGTATTAAGTTGAATGCCATTTTCAAAAAAATAATGACATACAATTTCTACTTCTTGATATTGAAAATAATCTTCAATAGGTTCATTGGCTAAAGTAAAAAGTTCTTCTACATTTTGAGGCTGTGTAAATAAAGATGGACCAGCATCAAAACGATATCCATTCTTTTCAAATGCAGATAATTTTCCACCAGGATAATCATTTTTTTCAAACACATGAACATCATATCCTTGTACGGAAAGCCTTATGGATGCTGCAATTCCAGCAATGCCACTTCCAATGATGATTGCTTTTTTCATTGAAATTATTTTACGAATACAGGATTGGCGTTTAAATATTCAACCAATTGCGGAAATGCAATTTTAAACCATGAGGTATATTTATGCTGATGATTTTGCAAACTGTCGGAAATCGCTTGTACAGACATAAAACAATAATCCTTTACTTCACTTGGATTGATGTCGATTGTGCCATTGAATTTGCCAATAAATACATGATCAAATTCGTTTTCAACCAAACCATTTTCGAATTCGGATTTATACGTAAAAGAAAAAGCGAAATCCAAATGCGAGTCAAACCCCAATTCCTCCATTAATCTTCTATGCGCTGCATCTATGGTAATTTCGCCAGGCATGGGATGACTGCAACAAGCGTTGGTCCATAGGTTTGGACTATGATATTTATTAGAAGCCCTTTGCTGCAAAAGCATTTCGCCTTTTTCATTAAAAATAAAAATGCTAAACGCCCTGTGTAATAACGCTTTTTGATGTGCTTCGATTTTTTCCATCGAACCAATCACTTCATCATTTTCGTTTACCAATATAACTTCAGTAATGGGTGTATTAATCATAACATATTTAGCTGACTTCTTAATCCAGCTTTAAAAACAATAAACAATTTGGCATAATTCGGTATTCTAATTCTATCTTCTAAAATTGCCTTTGGTTGAACCCGTTTTATTTTTTGAAACAAAGAAAGATAGTATTTGTAAGCCACGTAAACACCGAATCTTGCGCTTTCTGGTAATTTTAAAATCCCTTCAAATGCCAATTGGAAATCTTTTAAAATATCTGCTTCAATTTCATTTTTCATGTCTTGAGAAAAATTGCTAAAGTCAGCTCCTGGAAAATAAACACGATTTAAATGTTCTGCATCTGCTTTTACATCACGCAAGAAATTTACTTTTTGAAATGCAGCACCTAACGCACATGCATAAGGCTTAAGTTCTAAAAATCTTTTTTCATCACCATCACAAAAAACATACAAGCACATTAAACCAACTACTTCGGCACTTCCATAAATGTATTCGCGATATCCTGCATCATCATATTTTACTTCACTCAAATCCAACTCCATACTTTTGAAAAAAGCTTCAATCAAATGGTGATCAATGTTGTACTTATTCACCACAAATTGAAAACTATTTAAAATTGGATTTAAACTGATGCCGCGTTCAATAGCTAAATAAGTTTCTTTTTTAAATTCTGCAAGTAAAACAGCTTTGTCGTACTCATGAAAAGTATCTACAATTTCATCCGCAAAACGCACAAATCCATAAATCTGATAAATGGGCGTTCTTAAATCTTTATGAAGTAAATGAATGGCACTACTGAAAGATGTACTATATCTCTCCGTAGTTATTTTACTGCATTCGTTACTTACATTTTGAAAAAGCTGCATCATAAATCAACTTATTTATACTTCTTTATTATTTCTTTTGAAACCACTTCTCCACTTATTAATGAAGGTGGCACACCAGGACCAGGAACCGTAAGTTGTCCAGTGTAATACAAATTACTTACTTTTTTGCTTTTAAGCGATGGTTTTAAAATAGAAGTTTGCATTAACGTGTTGGCTAATCCATAAGCATTGCCTTTAAAAGCATTGTAATCTGATTTAAAATCACTTACAGCATACGAACGTTTGTAAATAATAGCAGACTTTATTTCTTGTCCAATTCTATTTTCGTATCGAGCTAAAATCTTTTCAAAATATTTATCTCTAGTGGCTTCATCATCACCTTGTAAATCAGCAGCGATAGGGATTAGAAAAAATAAATTTTCGCAACCTTCAGGCGCAACAGTTGAATCGGTAACCGATGTTGCGCTTACATAAAACAAAGGTTCTGTTGGCCATTGCGGGTTGTCGTAAATTTCTGAACCATGCTTTTCAAAATCAACATCAAAAAATAAGGTGTGATGTGTAACGTTTTCAAGCTTTTTATTTAACCCAACATAAAAAAGTAAAGATGAAGGCGCCATTACTCTTTTATCCCAATAAGATTCGCTGTAAGATTGATATTCTTTTGATAATAAAGTAGATTCAACGAAATGATAATCTGCGCCACCAATAACCACATCTGCATCAAAATCAAATGGTTGTTCGTTGCAAACAGCTTGTACTTTTTTAGCTGTTCCATTTTCTACCACAATATTTCTTACATCATGGTTAAATTTAAATGTCACACCAAGCTCAACTGCAAGTTGATGCATGGCAGAAGCAATGTTAAACATACCACCCTGAGGATACCAAGTGCCCAATTTAATATCGGCATAATTCATCAAACTGTATAAAGCTGGAATATCAGCAGGCAATGCGCCTAAAAAAAGAACGGGAAACTCCATCAGTTGAATCAACTTTGGATTTTTGAAATACTTGCGCACATGTTGTTTCATCGATGTAAACACATCAAGTTTAAACAACCCTTTTGCCAAATCCATATCCAAAAACTCAGTAAGATTTCTTCCTGGCTTGTGCACCAATTTATGGATGCCCACATTATATTTATACTCCGCTTCTTTTAAAAACAAATCCAATTGTGCACCACTGCCTGTTTCGATGGATTCAAACAATGATTTGAGTGCTTCGTAATTAGCAGGAATATCGATATGTTGATCTGAGTAAAAAACTGTGTAGGAAGGATCTAAACGAACAAGGTTGTAATATTGATTGACTTGTTTACCAAAGCAATTGAAATACCTTTCAAAAACATCGGGCATCCAATACCAACTTGGGCCCATATCAAACGTAAATCCATCTTGAGAAAATTCTCTGCCTCTTCCACCTGGTAATGCATGTTTTTCTAGAACAGTAACATCCCATCCGGCCTTAGCCATGAAACTAGCAGCCGACATGCCGGCAAAACCACTACCTATAACAACAATTTTTTTCACGAAGGCAAGATATTAAATAAATGTTGTGTAAAATTTGACAATGACTAGTTTCTTGAGATTGTAGATTTTAATAATTTTCTAGCAAAGTGAATTCTACTTTTTACGGTACCTAAGGGTTCTTGTAAATAATCAGAAATTTCATTGTATTTATATCCTTCAAAATAAAGCACAAAAGGATATCTGAAAATATCTGGTAAGTTTTGAATAGCGGTTTCAATTTCTTTTAATCTTAAACTAGATTCTGCACCATTTGAAACGGTGTTTTGATTATTGTCAATCAAAAAATCATTGGGAGATTGATCAAAAACCACATTTTGACGTGATTTTTTACGATAATCGTTGATAAAAATATTACGCATAATGGTGTACATCCATGCTTTAATATTGGTACCAACATTATATTTATCCTTATTTGCCCAAGCTCTGAAAATGGTTTCTTGTGTTAGGTCTTTTGCCGTTTCGTTATCACGGGTTAACGTAAAAGCGAAAGGCTTTAAAAAATCAACGTTTGAGGTTAATATTTCTTCAAATTCTTGATTAGACATATTATTCTGTTTAGCTTTTGAGTTGTAAAGCTAAACAAGAATGTTTAAGTAGAGAAATTTTTGTTTAATTATTTTTAAAAAATGTTCTACAAGTCGGAAATGAATTGCATTACTTCACTAAAGTTTCTTTTAAAAGTAACTGGAGGTTGTATTTTTTTCTCGTAGTTCTGCGTAAGTTGACCTGAAATGATGCAAGGGGTTTCTGCAAATTTTTGAGAAATATTGGTCATGAACTTATCGAAGTTGAAATTTTGTCCTGGGCGCGTGATATGGCAATAAATATAATCGGGTTTTTTAACTCTAACTACGTAACTAACATCTGCCAAAGGCACGTTACAACCTAAATAAATTACATTAATACCTCTATTTTTCAATAGGTAATACATAAATAATAGGCCAATTTCGTGGTATTCCGCTTCTGGTAAAAAAAGCAAAATGGTTTTATTTGATTTCAATGGAGTAGAAATTCCATCAATGCCTACGATTAATTTTTGACGTATAATGTTGGTTACCAAATGTTCTTGAGCCGGATTGATGTGGTTTGTTATCCATAACACACCAATTTTTTCCATATAGCTGAAAATAATTTGGGTGATGGTTTTTTCAATTCCTTTTGT
>CALQKL020000050.1 GCA_943331145.2 Chitinophaga pinensis | reverse complement strand
GACAATCGAAAGCAAAAATCCAAAAGCAATATTTATTTACAATGCCAATGATACCGTAATAACCATTGCCTTCGATCATAAAAACAAAAGAGAAGCATTGAATGCGATGTTGATGGTTTGTAAAAAAAGCGTTGTTGAGGAAATTAAAAAAAGCAGCGATTTGCAAAATCAACTTTTAGTAGAAATAGAGATAGCGCCTAAAATAAAAACAGGATTCAATGTTGGTGGATTCATCAATAACGGAGCCGAAAACACCATTATCTTGGGCGCACACTATGATCATTTGGGTTATGGTGAAGATAAAAATTCGCTTTATGTGGGCAGTACACCAATGATTCATAATGGTGCCGATGACAATGCCAGTGGTACATCTGCATTGATTGCTTTAGCAAAAATTATAAAAAATAAAGGCAATAAAAAATACAATTATTTATTTACCGCTTTCTCTGGTGAAGAGCTTGGTTTGTATGGTTCTAAATATTTTGTAGAGCATTGTCCGGTTAACCTTAACACCGTAAACTACATGATAAACATGGACATGGTTGGTCGTTTAAACGACAGCACCCATGGATTAACGATAGGCGGATATGGAACGTCACCAATTTGGGGTAAAATCATCGACAATAACGATCCATATTTTAAAATAAAAATTGACAGTGCGGGTAGCGGTCCTAGTGATCATACTTCATTTTATAGAAAAGATATTCCGGTGTTGTTTTTCTTTACCGGAACACACAGCGATTACCACAAACCTTCGGATGATGCAGATAAAATCAATTTTGATGGCGAAGTAAAAATCATTCGATTCATAGAATCATTGATTGACAAAACAGTTGATTTAGATAAAGTTCCATTTTTAAAAACAAGAGAAGCAGCTTCAATGGGTAAAAGCTCTTTTAAAGTAACAATGGGCATCATGCCCGATTATACGTTTAGTGGAAATGGAGTTTTGGTTGATGGGGTGAGTGATAATCGTCCGGCACAAAAAGCAGGCATAAAAACAGGGGATGTAATTATTCAATTGGGCGATATTGTGGTTAGTGATGTTCAAACATATATGCAAGCTTTAAATAAGCATATAAAAGGTGAAACGATTAATGTAAAAGTTATTAGGGGTAAGGAGGAGATAAGTATGCGTTTGACGTTTTGATTTTAAGAAGGAGTTGAAACACGAAGGCACAAAGACACGAAGGCACAAAGTTTTTTAAAAAACGAGGATAGCTAATAAGTGGAAATTGATTACAACCTTTTGAATAAATTCTCTTCGAGAATTATTTCTTGACACAAAGACGCGAAGGCACAAAGGCACGAAGTTTTTTAACAACAATTTTGCTAATGTTTAGAAAAATGATAATCTTTTGTACCCATCGAACCTCTCAAACTTCATAAACATCATAAACCTCTTAAACATTTTCCCTTTTTAATTTTTACTTTTGACCTAACTTCACCATCATGAAACTAAAAATATCCAACGATGATTTAGCCGATTCATTTTTTGAAGATTCGCATGTATTGGGTGTTGTGTCTTCATTAAAAAATTATCAATTTATTTGGCATATCAATCAGCAACTTGGATTTACATTTCGTTTAAACAGCGAACTTGAAATAGAACTTAGAAAAAAAACCAGAAATTATTTCTTTTCTATTTATGAATATCAAATTCCTCAAACCAGTTTGGTGCATTACATTTATCACAATCAAAACAGTGGCGAATATTTACTGCCCGAGTTTAAACATCTGGATTTTATTTGGATGATTAAAGGAGAAGATTTCTCATTAAATGAATTAGACGCTCTACAAAAAACGATTAAAATGATGCCTTCTGTTCAATTTGTTATCGAAATGGAACAAGAGAAAATTAAAAACAAACAACACTTAATCTTTTAATCATGTGGACAAACGAAAATAATGTTTTGTATAAAAAATTTGAATTTAAAAATTTCTCAGAAGCTTTTGCATTTATGACAAGAGTAGCCATAGAAGCAGAGAAATTGGACCATCATCCAAAATGGACCAACGTTTACAACAAGGTTGAAATCTGGCTTAGCACCCACGATGCTGGAAATGTAATTACGGATAAGGATAAAAAACTCGCTGAAAAAATTGATGGTTTACTTTAAATCAGATATTGAGTTGAATTATTGAGACTCCTCCACCTTAAACCCGCGCAGCAAATTAAACCATTAAACTTTTAAACCTTTATAGCTTCACTTCTATCGCTTTTTCTTTTTTGGCAACAAATTCACCAATGGGTTCGATGAAATTGTCTAATCCATTTTGTTTGAGCAATGCTACTACTTTATCTAAAGCATTTGGATTCACGCTAAACAATAAGCCTCCATTGGTTTGTGGATCGGGCAATAAATTGAACGCTTCCATCACATTTACTCCTTTTTCAAAACTGGTTTTTGCAGAATAGCTGTTCCAATTTCTATAGGTTGCATCTGGTACAATTCTTTTCGAAAGATATTCTTTAGCACCTTCAATCACAGGAATTTTTGAGTAAAAAAGATCAATCGATAAATCAGCACCTTCTGCCATTTCTATACAATGTCCTAGCAAACCAAATCCTGTAACATCTGTTACCGCAGTAATTCCATCTATTTGCCCTAATTTTTCTCCTAACGAATTTAGTGTGGTCATTTGGTAAATCATCTTTGTAAGATGCGCATCTTCAATTATATCCCTTTTTTGTGCGGTGGCTAAAATGCCCACCCCTATTGCCTTTGTAATGAATAATAAATCGCCTTCTTTGCTGGTGTTGTTTTTTTTGATTTTTGATGTGTCAACAATTCCCGTTACTGCTAATCCAAACATCGGTTCTTGTGTGTCAATGGTATGTCCACCGGCCAATGGTATTCCTGCTTTTGAACAAATATCTCGCGCTCCGTCTAAAACTTCACGTGCCAATTCAGTAGATAATTTTTCTATTGGCCATCCTAAAATAGCTACGGCCATCAATGGTTTTCCACCCATAGCATACACATCACTTATCGCATTTGCTGAAGCAATTTGTCCGAAATTAAATGCATCATCTACAATAGGCATGAAAAAATCTGTTGTAGAAATAATTGATTTTCCACCTCCAATGTCATAGACCGCCGCATCATCATTGGTATTATTTCCAACCAATAAATTGGGATAATCTATTAATGGCATTTTCGACGAAAGGATTTCCTGTAATACATTTGGTGCAATTTTACATCCACATCCAGCGCCTTTTGAAAATTGTGTTAACCTTATTTTTTCTTCCAAATTTTTTAATTTTTTATCGTTGATAAAACTATTTCTGCATTCGTTTTCGGACTAATTTCTAAAAGCTGAATTTTCTGTAAAAGATGTTCTACATTTTCTCGTTTATGCAATGACATTATATAATGTTTGTCGTAATAGTTGAGTAAATTTTCAAACGCTTCTTTAATCTTATTTTCTTCAAGATGCGCCAATGTAATCTTCGTTTCATTTGGCCCAAATCTTTTTTGAATTCTAATGGTTGCTTCTTTTAATGCCTCTATCTCAAGATTCCCGTATGATTGAACTATAAAATCCAATCGATCTTCAAAAGGGATATCTATAAAATATAAAGTCGATTTTCTTATGCTATTCCAAAATGCATTGGGAATAATTAAATCACCAATACGCTGACTTTCATCCTCAACCCAAAAGTAGTTCGTATTATGTTGTGCATTTTTTTCAGAAATTTTAATTGCTAAAATGTTTTCAAACATTTCCTGAGTAGGTTGTGGCATTTGTCCAATACCGCCAAATGCAGATCCCTTATGGTTTCCAATGCCTTCCAAATCAATGATGTTTTCTCCCAATTTTTCCAGCTCTTGAAGTGTTTCTGTTTTTGCACTTCCGGTATAACCGCCCAATACATTTATTTGATACGGATATTCAAATTGCAGCAATACCCAATTTCTAAATGCTTTATAACCTCCTTCTAATACATAAACATCATACCCATATAAATTAAGCAACCAAGCCACTGCCGCACTACGCATGCCTCCACGCCAACAATGCACCAATATTTTTTTGTTATTTGGTTGTATCCTATCGCACAATTTTTCCACTTCCTCAACCATACTGCGCATTTTTATACCAAAGAAATCCAAACCCAATTTAATGGCCATTTCTTTGCTTTGCTTTTTATATGCAGTTCCAACAACTTTTCGCTCTTCATTTGAAAATAACGGTAACGACACCGCGCCAGGATAATGCGCATGGTTATATTCATCAGGACTTCTTACATCAAAAACCAAATGATGTTCTGAGAGTATAATAAAATCAGAAACGCTAATTTTTTTCATAATGCCATTAGATTCGCTAAGGTAATTATGAAAAGGGAAACGAGGGTTAAATAAAAAACGAAATGCTTTGCTTAAAAATTAATCGATCTTTTAAAAAAATTGCCAAGGGAAAAGTACATTACAACTTCCCGAGTTAGAAGTTGGACAAAGGATATCTCCTTTTTTAAGATTAAAATCTTTTTGCATGCCCACTTCCATACTACCAAACGTAGTTTTTACACCTGGCCTGTACATATCCACATCATAATTTAAACCTATTCTAGAAGTATACTGTCCTTTTTCCAAAAGGGCCATTTTTTTTCCCATTTTCCAAGTAATTCCCAAGCAAAAACTGCTGTTGTTAGATAAGCCAATTGCGTTTCTATACCATAGACCAAACTCAATAGGGAAATCAGCATAATCTATTATTGCGCCTGCGCTTACCACACTTGATTTTCCCTGGAATTGTGTAATAATAGTGGGCTTTAAAGCTAAAATGTTGTATACGTTTTCGTAACTATAACTTAAATGCGATGTTATTTTTTTGGGAAGCTTTGAATCATCGGGCGTTCCAACAAAACTGGTAGCAGGCTCGTTCATGTGATGCACCGCAGTGCCAACCATAAATTTTTTATAGGTAAAAACAAAACCTGATGAAAAATCAAAATAGTTTTTGGAGTTAATGGTTTTAAATAATTCTACATCAGAAGGTAAACCGGTTATGCCATTTTGGTTGAGCTGATCTATAAATACAAATTGAGATGGATTTACCCTTGCGAAATTGTATCCAGCTTGTAAAGCAATATTTAAATACCATTCTTTACAGCTCATATTTGCACCAAAACTTCTGCCTACAATACCCGTAATATTGGTATTCGTAATATACCCTTTTGATTGAGAATTTACGTTAGCTCCAATATTTAAAATATTTACGCCATTGTCGTCATAAATAGCATAGTCTATTCCTCCAAACAAATATTTGTATGGCTTATACAAATTAAACCATTGCAATTTTGTTACTGCCGAAAGTCTTATAAAGTCTTTACCTGTACCAACTAATCCGGGATTAAAATACGTAGGGGTATAATTAAATTGACTATACAATGCATCTTGTGTAAAACCAAAATGAAAGGTTAGTAAAACAAATAAGGTTAATGTGATTTTTTTCATAACTATCTAAATAAGGTTAATGTTCCAAAACTGTGCGCAGGTTGGCCTTGCTGTGATTTATCGTAATTCATGCCTTCCCAAACCTTGCCATTTCTGAATCGAGCTTTGATTTTCCATGCATAGGCATCTTGTGGCATTGGAGCACCTTTATACGTTCCATCCCATCCTTCAACAGGGCTTCCAGCATAATCTAATTTGGTTGTTCTAAACAATAGTTTTCCCCAACTATCGAATATCATTAACTCATATTCTGCCAATCCTTTTCCTAATGGTTTAAAGTATTTAAAATCTATTTGGGTGCTGTTGGCATAAAATGCATTTGGAACAAACAGATATCCTGGATAACCAATTATTCGCGCATATTTTATAACAGTATCCACACAGCTTGTGGTAGTATCTATTACCGTTAAACGAACTTCATACGTTCCGGTATCATTATACAAATGAGAAACCACATCTCTCGTAATAGCAAATGATCCATCGCCTAGTGACCAGTTGTATTTATAGATTGAATAATCCGGTGTTAAATTTAAAAATCCAAAAGTATAATTAGGTATATAAATCGTTGATGAAGGCGTAATGGTGAAGTCTGCTGGAGGCAGTGCATACACTTTAATGTAATTTGCTCTTGTTAAGGAATCTCTACAACCGTCTGCGTTTATTGCCAATAACGTTACAGAATATGACGTTGCGCTTGGGTTTAACGTTATCGTTGGTGATGTTTCGGTTGTAGTATATCCGTTACTAACTGTCCATAAAAACGAAGTTGCATTTGCTGTTAAGTTTATAAAACGTACTCCTGAAGTGTCACAATTTTTCACATTATTGGCAATAAAGTTTGCCGTAGGTTTTTGAGACACAATAACTGAGTGACTTACAGTATCTGTACAAACCCCATCCGATGCCGTTAGTAACGTATTAAAATAGCCAACAGAAGTGAACAAATGCGTTGGATTATTTATGGTGCTGTTGGCTGTAGCATCCCCCCACTCCCAAGTATATGCGTTTGCATACTGACTCGTATTTGTTGTAACCACAGCGAGTTGACCTGAACAACCTAGCGTATCGTTGAAGCTGAAAGCCGCAATAGGCATTACGCGAGAACGGAAGGTAAAGCTGCTGGTATCTGGGTGACAAGCATAAATATTGGATACAATTAAAGTTACAGTATAGCTCGTATTGGCTGTGGTGATATTGATAATTGGATTAGCGTCTGTACTCACCAACACTCCATTTAAATACCATTGATAATTTGAAGCATAGGTTGAACCATTGTTTATTGCTGCAACAAATGGAATACAAGCTTGAGGATTGCTTAATGTAAATATTGATTTTGCCGTAGGGTTTATTTGTAATGAACCCGTTATTGAATCAGCACATCCAACAGAATTGGTGGCAACTAATTTAGTATTAAATATCCTTGGTAAAATATCAGTTGGTAATGCTGTATATCGATACGTGAAATTGCCTGATGTTGCGCGTTGTATACCATCAACATACCAGCGATACGTTAAAGGTGTATATATATTTGCTGTTGTATTATTTATATAAGAAACCAAAGTATCCAAACTACAGGTTGATAAATTTAATGGCGTGAAGGCCGCTACCGGTTTAGCATACACGCTCAAGAACCTAAACGAACTGTCTTTACAACCAGAGGCATTTTCAATCACCATGACCACTTTAAATCTACCTGAATTATTAAAAGTATAATTTAATATAGGATTAGAAATTACAACAGGATAAACTGGAAGTGTTGTATCATACACATACCAGGTTATTGATTCTGTAGTATAACCTGGAACAGACCCAGTGATTATAAATGGTGAACAATTAATTGGAGTTATATTGGTAATGATAGCCGTATCAGGTTTGCTCAATATGGTAATCGACCTCGTTATGGTGTCGAAACATACCAACCCTGTTGCATTACTTTGTTGCGCTTCCAATTGTACATTATATACACCTGGATTTAAGTACATATAATTAGGTTGGAAATTTGTATTAATTACGCCATTCCCAAAGCTCCAAATGTAATTGGTAGCGTTGATGGAATTATTAATAAATCTGGTGGTATCGCCTAGGCAATAAACGGCTTGACTAGTCGTAAACGCAGGAATAGGACGAGGGTAAACCGTAATGGACAAGTCTTTGGATGTATCACTACAACCGTTTGTCAAATCGATGTGAACATTAAAATTGCCCGGTGTATAATAAGTATGATTTACATTCATTTGAAACAAATTGGTAGTTGCAATTGTACCATCTCCAAAATCCCAAGTAAAATTAGTTGCACCTGTTGATGTGTTTATGAAAGTAACTGAATGCGAAACACAACCATATAATTCTGTTGCATTTACAGAAATGCCTGGCACAATTACATTTGGTGCTACCCGAATATTTATAATTTGTGTGTCTCTGCCACAATTGCTTTCTGCAATAAGCATCAAATCAAAAGTATCTACTACTCCTGTGTAATAAGTATGGGACAATGTTCCCAAAGATGTTGTTATTGTATCTCTACCATCTCCAAAATGCCAGTAATATGTATGCGGATTGCCTAAAGAGCTGTTTGTTATTTGTATTGTAAATGGCGAACAACCTGATGAAGAAGAAACAGCAAATCTTGCTTTTGGATCAGCTCTTACAATTACACTATCTAAATATTTTGTGGTATCACATTCATTAAATGCACGAAGTGTTATATAATATGTTGTATCAAAAAATCTCGGATTGCTTTGATAAGTTACTGGCGCTGGATTTGTAGACGTTGATGTTTGACCATTTCCAAAATTCCATTGATATCTAAATGTATCTCTAATATTGGTTTGATTTACAAATGAAATGGTTAACGGACCACAACTGTCTCTATTAGACATCGTAAATGCTGCCGTTGGTTTTGGTTTGGTAAAGAAGGTATGGGTTAAACTATCATTTTTACAACCAAATGCACTTATAGAAACCATTTTTATTTTGATGGAATCACTTGGTCCTGGAATTATATATCCTGGGAATACTGAGCCAGCTCCAATAAAGGTTTCCGTTCCCAATTGATTGATGTTATACCAATTATAACTGCTGTTTGGAATGTTTACATTTCCTGGTGATAGTTGTGAAGTATTATTAATCACAATTGAATAAGGCCAACAAGCTGTGTCATAAGGCCAATTGAAATCTGCGTTTGCATCTGGATTTACATAAATGGTATAGTTGGTTGCTGGACCTGCGCAAGCACTGGCTGTAGATGAAACAGCATATATAACGGAGTCTTGAGCTATTCCTGTGTTTGTTAAAGTCATTGCACCCAGTGTTGAACCATTTCCTGCTGGCAAATAACCTGTTACGTTTCCAAACGAAACTAACGTCCATGAGTAAGTTGATCCTGCTGTAAATGACGACCAGTTTACTGGTAGAGTGGTATTTCCATTACAAACAGGTTGGCTCAAAGGGTTGTTACTGATAGAAGCAAGTGGATTTACGGTGATGGCAACATTGAATGGTAATCCTGGGCAATTTCCTGCAGCACCTGAAGTAGGTGTAACTAGATATGTTATTGTTATTGGCGCAAATGTGGTATTAAATAAAGTACCACTGATGGTTGATTGATTCGTTCCTGTTGCAGCACCACTCATTCCTACAGGAAGCGTTGGAGCAGACCAATTATACACTGTAGCATTGGGTACTATTGTATTGGCGTTGGGTTGACCATTTATTGGATTTAATAGAAACCCTGTTCCGCTACAAACTGTTTGCGTTAACGTTGGGATTACAGGCTTTGGATTTACAATTACAGTAATTGTAAATTGCTGACCGATACAAGAATCTGCAATGCCAGACCTTGGTTCTACTGTATATGTAATGGTTTGTGGTACATTGCTAATATTGGTTAATGTATCTGTAATTGATGTTTGTGCAAACGGCTGATCAGCTTGACCTGTTATATTTGAATTGTTTGATACCGTCCAAGTATATGTTGTACCAGATGGTATTATTGTATTTGAATTATTAGCAGGCTGAACATTAAAGAAACCTCCACTACAAATTGTTTCTGTTGTATTTGGAATAACAGGAGTTGGCGTAACAACAATTTGATATAAAGATGGTGTACCCGGACAAGCAGAAGCTCCAGTAGTAGAAGCTATTGCGGTATAGGTAACCGTTATTGGATTAGGTGTAGTATTTATTAATGTTTGTGCAGGAATTGTACCTGAGCCAGAAAGTGTTACACCACTAATTCCAGCGGGTTGTGTTGAAGTCCATGGAATGACAGCACCTGGGGTTGGTGATGTTAATGTTACTGCTTGCGAAATTTCACCCGAACATTTAGATTGATTAGATAAAGAAAAAATAATTCTTGGTGCTGGATTTACGAAAATGACAACTGTAAAAGTATCACCTTGACAGTTGCCTGAAATTGGCGTAACTATATATGTTGCGGTTTGTACAGAATCGGTTGGGTTAGATAAAGTACCAGTAATATTAGATTGGTTTACTCCAATTGCACCGCCTGTTAGACCCCCTGTTACCACTGGAAGACCCCACGAATAAAGGGTGTTAGAAGGAACACTTGAAGTTCCGCTTGGAGAAATTAAAAAACTTGCTCCACTACAGATTGTTTGTGATTGACCAGAAACTACTGGTGTTGGATTTACAATTACATCTATTTGTGTTCTTAACCCTTCGCAAATTTCAGGAGTTGTTTGACTCACAAAATATGAAACAGTTCCTACAGTACTTGTAGTTGGAGTTGGTGCAATTAAAGATCCCGTTCCTCCGGTAGAAGATGTATACCATTTCAACGTATGTCCAGGCAATGCTGTTGCAGTAAGGGCAACAGGTACATCAAATTGGCAATAAACAACTGGATTAGGAGCAACAGGAGCTAATGGTCTTGGATTAACAATTACAGTTGTTGTACCTGCAGAGGAAGTACAGCTATTAATGGTAACCGTTACATTATAAGTACCAGCATTTATTAGTGTTGCCGGAGTAATCTGTGGATTCTGTAAAGAACTTAAAAATCCATTTGGTCCCGTCCAACTCCATGTTGGTATGCCCGCTGATGTTGTTGTTGCGTTTAATTGTAAAGATTCGCCATCACAAATTGCACTATTATTTGTTGCAGATGGAATAGGTGGTGGCGTTGGATCTACCAAATTAAATGGACCAACTGGTGCAGATGGACAATTATTTAATACCACATAGATATTAGAATAAGAGCCTGCAGGAAGTGATGATATTGTTATAACGCCACTTGTACTACTCGTTAATGTTGTTGTTTGTGCACCTGCGGAATTGGTATAATTTACCGTGTACGAAGTTGAAGCAGTCAATCCGTTTAAAATTATGCTTCCCGTTGAGCTTGCGCAATTTGATGGGTTGGTTGAATCGGAACTGCTTATTGCTGGTGTTGGATTTACAACAACAATTGTTGATGCAATTGCGGATGAGCAACTTAATGCGGTGGCAGTATACGTTGCAATGGCAATTACATCATACGTTCCACCCATTGATGTTGTTGCAGTTGCACTTACTTGTGGATTTTGAGAAGTTGATGTAAAACTATTTGGACCAGACCAACTCCATGTTACTGACATAGTGCTTGTTGTTGTTGCGTTTAATGTTAACGCATTACCCGTACAAACTGGGGAATTTGATGATGCAGTTGGAGTTGCAGGGGTTTGATTAACAACTATATTTACTGTTCCTGCTGGTGAGACGCACCCGTTAATCGTTACTGTAACATTATATATACCTGTTGCTGCTACTGTAACATTAGAAATGGAAGGATCTTCGGCAGAACTTGAGAATCCATTAGGACCTGTCCAACTCCACGTTGGTGTACCAGAACCTGTGTAACTCGTATTCAACTGAAGCGTATTTCCACTACAAATATTATTTCCGGAAGGAACTGGTGCAACTGGTGTTGTTGAAATCGTGATGGTTGTATCTATGTTCACGGTCGGACAGCCATTGGCTGCTGGAATGTTGTAATTCACGGTATAGGTACCCGCTGTACTCGTTGATGGATTTACAGATCCTGTACTTGTATTCAACGAAAGACCTGTCGTTCCTACTGGTGATAAACTGAACGTACCACCCGTTGCTCCCGTCAATGTAACATTCTGATTCGTTTGATT